>CALVGQ010000083.1 GCA_944327135.1 uncultured Erysipelotrichaceae bacterium
ATTACACGAAATGTTTATAATGAATTTTACATAGATTTGAATTCTGAAGACTTTACTGGAAGATTTGCGCTGCATTTGAATGGATTGTTAAAAAATAAAAATCGACGTGTACGGAATCCGCTTTTTCAGAAAATAAAAAATGCTTATCCGGTGATTTTTGAAATATCCATATTTATTGCCAATCTTATTAAGGAAGCGTATCCATTTATTTTAATTAATGACGATGAGACCTCTTATATTGCGTTGCATGTTGGAGCGCAAATTGAAAATCAAACCTTCAATAAAATCAATACGGTCATTATTAATCCCAAATATTTAAATTTAAATTCATTAATTCAATCTAAAATTGAAATCAATTATTCCAATGAGTTGAATATTTTAAGAATTGTTTCCAATGAGGACGAAATGAATGAGCTATGTCGCAGTGAAAAGGTAGATTTGATTATTTCAACAATAGGAATTCCGAAAAAAAAGGGAATCGAGACGGTGACAGTTTCAGTTTTTATTAACCAAGATGATTTATCACAGATTTATTCGGCAATTGAGCGGATAAAAACGAATAATATTCAAAGCAGTCCGCATTCTTTAATTAAATATTTTGATGGATCTTTTTGTTATTTTAACGAATCAATGAAAAACCGCGAACAAATTATTGCTACGCTTTGTCAGCAGCATCCAGATCTGAGTCCTTCATTTTATCGTCGTGTCTTGCTGCGTGAGGAAATATCCTCTACTGAATATTTGAATATGGCAATTGCCCATCCCATTGAATGCAATGAAAAAAATACTTTTATTACTGTCGGAATTTTTAAAAAACCATTCCGCTGGAACAACAATTTTATCGATATTGTTTTTCTTTTATCGGTATCTCGCAAAGATCGTGAAAGCTTTCTAAAAATCTTGGCTGATTTGATTAAAATTTTTTCATCTGAAGATTGGAAAAAAGAGCGAAAAAGAGTCCTTAATTATGAACAGTTTATTGATTTTTTAGAGGCTCAGCAATTTAAAAAACATTGATAAGTGAAAGAAGTCATGAATAGGAGGTAAATTGAAAAATGCAAAAATATTCATTTGTTTATGATATTAAAACCAAGGTCTATTTTGGTGCTGAACAAATGATTCATCTTGGCGAGGAAGTCGCTAATTATGGAAATAAGGTTCTGTTTCTATACGACGGGGATTATATCAAAAAAAATGGAATTTATGATTTGGTCATTGATGCATCTAGGAAGTATAATTTTGAAATAGTTGAATTCACGTCAATAAAACCCAATCCTCGGCATACGGATGTTCAGGCAGGGGTGGATTTATGTAAGAAAGAACATTGCAATGTTATTTTGGCAGTTGGCGGAGGATCTACGATTGACAGTGCCAAGGTTATTTCTTCGTGTGCTTTATTAGATGCGCCTGTTTGGGATGTTGTCATAGGAAAAGTGCCTACTCAGGGGAGCTTGCCTCTTTTGACGATTTCTACCATCTCTGCAACGGGTTCAGAAATGAATACTGGCGGAGTCATTTCTAATTTGGATACAAAGGATAAACAATCATTAAGAAGGCCTAGTCAGCGCCCAAGAGTAACTTTTTTAAATCCAGAATATACATTTACGGTTCCTAAATATCAGACAGCTTGTGGAACAGTGGATATTTTATGCCATGCGATTGAGACTTACTTTTCAGATGATGAGCCTATGATGCTGACAGATACTTTTCTTGAGGGATTGATACGGACTGTGGTTCATTATGGACCGATTGCATATAAGGACCCACAAAATGAAGAGGCGCGCGCAAATTTAATGTGGTCTGCACCTTGGGCCATTAATGACTTTTTACGATATGATAAACGCAAGACCTGGTCGATGCATCCATTTGAACATGAGTTGTCAGCTTTTTTTGATATTACTCATGGATTGGGACTAGCGATTTTAATGCCACGTTATCTGCGCCATGTTATTGACGAAAAAAGTCTTCCAAGATTTAGAAATTTAGGCATTTATGCTTTTGACTTGGATAGAAATTTGGAAGATCAAGAAATTGCAGAGAAAGTGATCAAAAAAATTGAAAATCTGTGTTATGAAACTTTTGGTCTTGAATCGCATTTGTCCAATCTTGGAATTACAGAGGAGCATTTTGAGGAAATAGCGGAAAAATTGGCAACGGATCATGGCTTTTATACTGCGGGTTATCGAAAGATGTCTAAAGACGAATTAATTGAATTGTTTAATGAATGCTTGTAATAGATAAGGAGAAAAGCTATATGACATGGTTAAAGGAAATGTTTGGAACAGAAAAGCCTGTAATTGGAATGGTTCATCTGCATGCCATGCCAACCGATCCTAAATATAATGCTGAAGCAGGAATAGAGGAAGTGGTCCAAGCGGCAAGAAAAGACCTGACAGCACTGCAGCAAGGCGGCATCGATGGAATATTATTTTGCAACGAATTTAGTATTCCTTATACAAAAAAGGTCAGAACTATTACGGTTGCGACCTATTGCCGTGTTGTAGGGGAACTGTTAAAAGAGATCAAAGTCCCTTTTGGAATTACCTGTAGTTCTAGTGCAACGAAAACTTTTGATATCGCTGTTGCAGTTGGTGCAGATTTTGTCCGATGTCATTATCATGGAGCGACTGCTGGGGTATATGGCATTAATGATAATGATCCAGGGGAAGTAGAAAGACATCGCTACGCTGTGGGAGCAGGAAAACTTAAGGTTCTTACAGCTGTTATTCCAGAAGGAACAAAACAACTTGCTGAGCGTTCTTTAAAAGAAGTCGTTAAGACGCTTGATTTTAACATTTCGCCGGATGGGTTGTTAATTTATAGTTCAACCCCAGGAAGCGCTGTGGATGTAGAACAGATCTCTATTTGCAAATCAGTGAGCAAAATTCCAGTACTTGCCAGCAATGGAGTCAAAGCAGAAACCATTGAGGAGATATTGTCTTATTCTGACGGTTGTATTGTAGGAACTGGGATTAAAGAAGATGGAAATTTTTATAACCCGATTGATTTAAAACGTGTAAAGCAGTTAATGGCGAATGCCAAAAAAGCAAGAGGAATATTATAATGCGTATCAGTCCATCGATTGCCTCAGCTGACTTATTGAATATTGCTCAAGAAATTGATTTCATCGATCGTTATTTTGACAGTATCCATTTAGATATCGAAGATGGAAATGCAGTAAAAAATATTACCTTTGGATTTAAATTGTGCCAAGCAATTTGTGAGTATTCCAAGTCAACAGAAAAGACCCTGCATCTTGAAGTGATCGATCCTTTAAAGTACATTCAAGAAATAAAAGCCTGTGAATGCGATGTAGTTTTTTTACAGGCAGATTGTTTGGATGATCCTCTTGAAATCGCAAAAAAAATGCGAGAAGAACAGATTCCAGTAGGGATGAATTTAAGTTATTTGGATAGAAAACGAACGAACTTAAAGGACTTGATTGATTTTTCTGATTCAATTTTAATTAACACGACCCACCATGATGACATATTTCAGGTCTGTGATCTGGAGATGCTGAAGTTTGCTTTGATGCTGGCAGAAAATGGGAAAAAGGTTTGGGTTGATGGAGGAATTAGTTTAAAAATTGTTCGAGATCTGATGCGGTCTAATATCTATTCGGCGGTAATGGGAAGAGGGGTTTTTAGCAATAAGAAAAAAGCGATACAATGCCTTGTGGATTCAAATTGGACTAATTTCGATTTCTCTTGATGTATAAAGTCCTTTAAAATTAAATTATTCATTTTTTAACATCATGGATTTAACCCCTGAATTTCAGGGGTTTTTCTGTTAAAAAAGTATGCTATAATAATTTTCAGAGGTGGTCATGGTGAAGATGCAGCGTATTTTTTTTGTCTTAGGCATCATGGTAATATCGCTGCTGTGTATCCTCAAGATGAATATGAGTTTTAATCGTTTGTCTCGATATCAGTATACACAATACATGACAAAGGAAGAACAGACTTTGGTCAGTGAGCATCTGACCTATCAGGAAATTGAATATTTGATTGAATTTGCCATTGCTCCTAAAGAATATCTTGACTATATAAAAGAAAAGCGATTTAGCATTTATCATATTGAAGAATACAATGCTTTAAAAACGAATCATCCCTATCTGACGGCGTCGCAGATTGTTGCAATTACGGAAGAAGCAGCACTGGCAGATGAGGAAAATAGCGAATATACGGTAGAGTTGATTAGTGAACTTTTAAATAACTATGATTATGACACTGTGTTGTTTTGGATCCAGAATAAAGATTTATATAATCCAACGGCCACTTTAATTATTTCCGCAGCAAATCTGGATACATTTTTGACCGAAGATCGTTCAATTTCTACTCGTGTTCCGGCAGGATTGAAACTTTTGCAGGAAGTACCGGTTTTGGATGATGAAAAAGAAATTTGGGTGTCCAGTTTGATTATTGAACCGCTAGAGTCCTTGTGCAAAGCCATTGTAGAAGATCGTGTATCAAGTCGTGCTTGTGGAGGGTTGGTTGTGATCGACGGATATATTTCTTATCAAGATCAAGAAAAGATCTTTCAGTTGGCAGAAGAACTGTATGGAGATGAAGTTCTGTATTATGCTGATTATCCAGGCCATAGCGAGCATCAATTGGGATTAGCAGTGGATTTTGCAGTCTCAGGACTGAAATCGGATAATTTTGATAAAACAAAGCAGTATGAGTGGCTGGTTGAAAATGCATGGAAATTCGGATTTATTCAAACGTATCCGGAGTCGGCGGAGAGTTTGCTGAAAAAAGAGGCTAGGCTGAATCACTGGCGATTTGTTGGGGTGGAAGAAGCACGGGTGATGATGGAAGAAGGGTTGACTATTTTAGATTGCTTGAATGAATGATTTGAAAGCATCGTCAAAGAAGGCGATGTTTTTTTTGGAAATCCCTGTAGATGCAGACTAGGAATTTTTGCTTGTAAAACGTCATCATGAAAGTTTTTTTTGCATAGGTTAATAGGGGTGATGAAGATGACATACAAACAAATAAAGCAAATTGGCGCTTTTGCGTTTGCGTTGACAGCGATGGTGGCTTATGTCTTCAGTTCAAGAAATCAAGAGCCGGAAGTTCTGGTCAGTCAAGAGCTGGCTTCTACGGTTGAGATCGTGTTGTTGGATTCGGATCAGCAATGTGTTCCTTTTTCAATGCCAACAGAAACAACGGACCTGAATGCCCAGCTGAATGAAATTGTTTTGTCGATGCAGTCGGGAAATTCTCCAGTACAGTATTTTGATGGTTTATTTCCTAAAGGAACAGTGTTAAATTCTGCAGTTAAAGAAGGAAACCTCCTGAAATTAGATTTTAATAAAGCATTACTGGAGCTAAACCCCGCTTTGGAAATCAAGCTTCTGGAAGCCATGTGTTATGTTTTTACTCAATTTGAAGGAATTGATCAGTTTGAATTTACGGTAGAACAACAGCCTGTTTCTCAGTTTTCTAGCGAGCAGTTTACAATTCAGCAGCCTCTGGATGGTTCTTTGACTTTAAATAATTTTGAAGCGATCCATTCGATGCTGCATCGTTCCTCTGGTTTTGTTGTCGCAGTCAGAAAGGAAGTTCAGGATGTCGTTTACTATACTTTAAAGGCAATCCGAAGTACGGATTCTCTGATTGAAGGGCTGGAAAATTATTATACGCGTACAGAAAGCATTCTGGTGGATGATCATATCAAATATCATGACTTTAAAATACAGTTAAATGATAAGGTTTTAACTTTGCAGATTAGTTCTGAAATTTTAACTCCGCAGAAAAGCTGTGATCCAAGTTTGATTCGTCCGATTTTATTAACGCTGCAATCCAATTTCGATATCAAAGAGATTCGAGTCGAAGTGGAAGGAGTACTTGTGTTAAGCGTGATGACAGAGGACTTATATTTTAATCAAATCGAACTTTTACCTAACGCTTAAATGAGGTATAATAAAAATGGTGATGGTATGAAATTTGTAGTGGTTAGTGATAATCATGGACGACCGCATGTCCTTGAAGAAATCAGGCGCCAGCATCCCGATGCCGATGCCTTTTTTCATTGTGGGGACAGTGAGCTTCCAAGCGATCAGCTGGATGGGTTTGTGGCTGTTCAGGGAAACAATGATTACACGGTAGATTTTCCTATTAGCAGGATTATTGAGATTCAAGGCTGGCGGATTTTTTTGACACATGGGCATCCCTATCTTTATTTTGGAAGATTGGATTTATTAGTGAGCAAAGCTGCTGCAGAGAAATGCCAGCTGGTTTTGTTTGGCCATACGCATTGTTTCATGAATGAAGAAATAGAGGGAATTCGTTTTGTGAATCCCGGCTCGATCTCTCATAACCGCGATGGGTCGCGTCCGTGCTATGCTTTGATTACGATAGAAGGGAAAAACATTTCGGTAGAAAAAATCGAAAGATAATTTTTCCCTTGCACAGAAGTGATTCTTTTGATATTATTATTGAGCGTTGAAATGTCCTCGTAGCTCAGTTGGATAGAGCATGCGCCTTCTAAGCGCACGGTCGAAGGTTCGAATCCTTTCGAGGACGCCATGGAAAAGAAGACTCCGATAAGGAGTTTTTTTGTTATGAAAAGGAGAAAAGAATTTTGCGAAAATTAGCCAGAATTTCCAGAATATGGTAAAATCTTTTGGAAAAGAGGGTGCGAAAATGAAAAAAAAGTATCTTGACAAAAATGTTTATGAGGCACTTCAGGAACGATTTGATTTTCTTTTTCGCGAATTTGATAATATCTATGTTTCCTTCAGCGGAGGAAAAGACAGCGGATTGCTGTTGAATCTCATTTTGGATTATCGAAACAGAAAAAAGATTGAGAAAAAAATCGGAGTTTTTCATCAGGACTTTGAGGCTCAATATACGGTTACTTCAGAATTTATAGAACGAACTTTTGAACAGCATTTGGAGGAAATAGAACCTTACTGGGTTTGTCTTCCGATGGCCACCCGAACAGCAATGAGCAGTTATCAAATGTTCTGGTATCCATGGGATGATACCAAAAAAGAACTGTGGGTACGGGAAATGCCGCAAAAAGAATATGTTATTCATTTAGAAAAAAATCCTTTTTATTACTATCGTTATCGTATGCATCAGGAGGATTTGGCTAAACAGTTTGGCCGCTGGTATAAAGATAGTCATGGGGGTAAAAAAACTGTCTGTCTTTTAGGAATGCGCGCCAATGAATCACTTCAGCGATACAGCGCTATTGTGAATAAAATTTATGCTTATCAGGATCAGCCTTGGATCTCGCGAACTTTCAAAGATGTTTGGGTCGCTTCTCCAATGTATGATTGGAGTACCAGCGATGTTTGGACTGCCAATTTTCGCTTCGGGTTTGATTACAATCGACTTTATGACCTTTATTATAAGGCAGGACTGAAACCAGATCAGATGCGGGTGGCCTCTCCGTTTAATGATTATGCAAAAGACAGTTTAAATTTATATCGGGTGATTGATCCTGACATTTGGATTAAATTGGTAGGGCGTGTGCAAGGAGCCAATTTTACTTCTATTTATGGACGGACAAAGGCGCTGGGGTATCGTTCTGTGAAATTGCCGAAAGGGCATACCTGGAAATCCTATACGATGTTTTTGCTGGATACGCTGTCACCGCGGATCCGCAATAACTATGTGAAAAAATTTAATACATCGATTGATTTTTGGCATGAGGTAGGAGGAGGCCTTCCAGAAGTGGCAATTCGAGAACTGGAACGCAAGGGGTACCGAATCGCACGTAACGGGGTTTCCAATTATACGAAAGACAAAAAAGCCAGAATTGTTTTTCTAGGAGAAATTCCTGATGACACAGACAACATTAAATTTACAAAAGATATTCCGAGCTGGAAAAGAATGTGCTATTGTATTTTGAAAAACGATCATATCTGTCGTACGATGGGCTTCGGCCTGACTCGTCAGCAGCAGGCTCGAATTAATGCGATTACTGAAAAATATAAAAGTTTGGAGGAACTGGAAGATGAACTATAAAAGTCCGGTTTATTCGGTAAGACCGGTTCCAATTGAAAAAATCGTACCGAACAGCTATAATCCCAACGCGGTTGCTCCACCGGAGATGAAACTGCTGTATGACAGCATCAAAGAAGATGGTTATACGATGCCGATCGTCTGTTATTACAACAAAGAAGAAGATCACTATATTATTGTGGATGGTTTTCATCGATATCGGATCATGCTGGATTATCCAGATATTTATGAACGGGAACAGGGAAAAATTCCGGTTTCGGTAATTGATAAGCCTTTGGATAAACGCATGGCCAGTACGATCCGGCATAATCGAGCCCGTGGAAGCCATGATGTGGAGCTGATGAGCAACATTGTTAAAGAGTTAAGTGAAATTGGTCGCAGTGATGCTTGGATCAGCAAGCATTTGGGAATGGATAAAGATGAGATTCTGCGTTTAAAGCAGATTACTGGACTGACCACATTGTTTAAAGATGTGGATTTTGGAAGAGCCTGGATTCCAGAAGAGGATGAGGAGGATGAGCAAAATCGGGTCAAGGTTGGATAAGATTGTTGAATCATTTCAGATTAATGGATTTTCTCAGAATTTTGAATGCACTTCCATTTTTTACCATTGTTCCTTGGTCCCGCTTATCCGGATCATTGCACAAAAAAGTCGTAAAAAAAATCCCTATCTTGTTTTTCTGGCTGGAGCACCTGGGAGTGGAAAGTCGACTTTAGCAGCTTTTTTAGCAAAACAGTTAAGGTTATTGGAAGGCATAGAGGCTCAGGCTTTAGGACTGGATGGTTTTCATTTTTCTCAGGATGAACTGAAAAAGAAAGAAATTTTGGAAAAAGGGAAACGAGTCTGCTTAATTGAAAGAAAAGGATGTCCGGAAAGCTTCAACAGCGTTGCATTTCTTCAAGCATTAGCAGCGCTTCAAAATGGACTGTCATATTGGCCGACCTATGATCGAATCCTTCATGATATTAGTGATCAGATGATCTTAGTGAAGGGGCAGGTTTTGCTTATTGAGGGAAATTGGCTTTTATTGCAGGAGTCACCTTGGGATCAAGCTCAATGTGATTTTTCAATCTGGCTTGAAGCAGATCAGGACTTGCTGAAAAGACGTTTGATTGACCGTAAAAGAAAAGGAGGATTAAGCTTGAAAGAGGCCTATCGGTTTTATGAGCAAAGTGATCGTCTGAACGTGATTCGCTGTCTTGCTGCTCATCGCCAGGCAGATGTTTGTTTGAAAGTGGATGAATTTGTACGAAAAGAAACAAGATGAGCAGCTGTATAAGTGTCCCTTTTTGTGGTATTGGCGAAGTGAGATGGATTTGTTTTTTATGGCAATGTTGTAAAACGGCAGCTTTGATGAAAAATGAACTTGAAAAACCTTCAAGATTCTTCTATAATAAATCTGTTTCGAAAGAAATCACTTTTTTTGTAGTCTGATAAGAGTAAGGACGGAGGGAAAAGGATGCAGGACAATGTTTATGATGAAATACTGGAAGAAATAAAAAATTGTATGCAGAAACAGGATTTTGAAAAGGCCCTGCGCCTGGTTTTAAATGAACTGGAAATGCCTTATATTCCGTGTGAATTCGAAACGCATCTGCTCCAAATGAAAACAGAGCTGGAACAGAGAACAAAAGATCATCCTTCTGGAAGGTTGTCTGAGGAAGCAATTTTGGATGGTTTAAATGGAACTTTGCTGGAGCAGCTTCAGGCTGTGGAAGCTTTGCATCATTGTCGATGTGAAGAGTTTTCACAGGAGATTCAAGCCTATTTTAACCGTCACCCTCACCCGAACCTGCAGGCTTTGTTGATTGAAACTCTGATTGATCAGCGGATCATGACCGATTTTACAATCGAACATGAAGGCATGCAGATCACTTTCATTCCACGCTATGTAGAAAAACCTCAAGATACGGATGGTTTTGTTGAAGCGGAAGCTTGTCTTGCTCATTGGTTTGAGAGCGAAGATCCTTCATTTTTAGCGCTATGCCGGCAATTATTGGCCCAGGAAACTTTCTTGATGCTGCCGCTGGCCTATGAAGCAGAAGAGGGGAAGATGCTGGCCCTTTCCATTGCAGAAGAAGTCTCTCGAAGCCTTGATGCAGGGAAGACCTTTGAACAGTTGAAAAAGGCCCTGAATCTAACGGATTTAACGTTGTTGCCGTTAAGAAGGAATAATAATTGAAATTTGAAGAAGATTTGATATAATTAAAAGGCTGATATTAGGAGGACAAAGTATGTCAACGTGGACAAAAAAAGAGAAATCGACTGGAGAACTGGTGATCACCGTCGAGGGAGAAAATTGGGAAAAGGCTAAAAATAAAGCTTTTGATAAACTGGCAAAGAATGTTGAGATCGAGGGCTTCAGAAAAGGAAAAGCACCGAAGAAGATAGTGGAAAAGCATGTAGCTCCTCAGCAAATCTGGCTGGAGGCTGCGGAAGCCCAAGCACAGAGTGCCTTGGAGGCGGGAATTGAGGAGCATGATCTGTGGGTGATCGATCGCCCAGAACTGGCTATTGATGAAATCAACGCCGAAAAAGTCGTGTATCGTTTTACGATGACGGTGAAGCCAGAAGTGAAATTGGGTGCTTACAAAGGATTGAGCTATCAGGTCGAGCCGGCAGAAGTAACTGAGGAAGAAATTCAGAATGAATTAAGCAAGATTCAAGAAAATTTTGCGGAATTGATCGTCAAGGAAGAGGGCCAGGTTGAAAAAGGTGACACTGCGGTCATTGACTTTGAAGGTTTTAAAGAAGGGGTTGCTTTCGAAGGCGGAAAAGGTGAAAATTACCCGCTGGAGATTGGTTCTGGCAGCTTTATTCCGGGTTTTGAAGACCAGTTGATTGGAATGAAGAAAGAAGAAGAAAAAGAAATTCAAGTGACCTTCCCAGAAAACTATCAGTCTAAGGAACTGGCTGGACAGCCGGCAACGTTTAAAGTTAAAGTTCATGAGATTAAAACGCGTTCGATTCCAAATTTGGATGATGAATTGGCAAAGGATGTAAATATCCCGGATGTGGATACGCTGGATCAGCTGAAGGTTCATATTCAAGAACAATTGACTGCTCAGAAAAAGACCCAAGCAGAAAATGAAGCAATGGAGAAGCTGCTGACTTCTCTGATCGAAGGAGCGGAGATGGAAGTTCCAGAAATCTTGATCGATCAGGAGGCTGGAGAGATGGTCAACGAATATGCTCGCCGTTTACAGCAGCAGGGACTGAATTTGAATCAATTTATGCAAATTACCGGACAAACGGTGGATAGCATGAAAGAACAGATGAAGAATGACGCAGAACGTCGTGTTCGTTCTCGTCTGGTGTTGGAAGAAGTTGCCTATCAGGAACAACTGAAGCCAACTGATGAAGAAATTGAAAAAGAATACAATGAGATTGCAGCAGCCTATAAAATGGAAGTGGAGAAAGTTAAAGAATTGATTTCTTCCGACAGTATCCACTATGATTTACAGCTTCGCAAAGCAATGGATTTTGTTAAAAACGCTGCAGAATAAGACGCTTTGCGTCTTTTTTGCCCTTTGAAAAGGAGGTAAAATTCGATGAGCGAACAAAAACTGAAAGTAAGCGTACCTGTTATTTGTACGCGTGGAATCGTTATTTTTCCAGGGCAGGATGTAACGATTGAAGTTGGAAGAGCAAGAAGTCTGACGGCGGTCGATGAAGCAACGGCCAATTTTGATGGTCATTGCTGGGTTGTGGCGCAAAAAGACATTTTGATTGAAGATCCTGAGCCAAGTGATTTGTTTACGGTTGGAACGCTTTGCCGGATCAAGAATATCCGAAAAAAAGAGGGTTTTTATCGTGTCACTTTCAGCGGTTTGGAAAGAGCTCGCTTGCTGGAATATGAAAATCAGGAAAAGATGTTTTTTGCCAGCATTGAACCATTAAAAGATGAGGCAGGCGATCCTTTGGAAGAAACGGCTTTGGTGCGGCGTATTTCTCATGAGTTTGAGAACATGTCGATGACTGTCAAGACGTTTCCGGCAGAAGTGATTGCGCAGCTGACGCGGGGAGTATCTGCGCCAAGTCTGGCTGATCAGTTTGCCCAGTATTTTCCTTGCCCGTTTGAATTCAAACAAGAAATATTGGAAACGATTCAGGTCAATGAGCGCTTGCTGAAAGTCATTACAGAAATGGAACAGGAAAAGCAGCTCAGCATTTTGGAAAACGATATTAATGACAAAGTGAAAGAGCGGATGGAGGATAATCAGAAAGATTACTATCTGCGTGAAAAACTTAGAGCGATCAAGGAAGAACTCGGCGATGTCTCCAGTGCAGCGGATGATAGTGAAGAGCTACGTAAAATGATTGAAGAGAATCCTTATCCTGAAAATATCAAGGAGAAGGCCAGAGAAGAACTAGCACGGTATGAAATGCTGCCACAGGCAGCTGGAGAATCCGGTGTGGTTCGAACTTATCTGGATTGGCTGCTAAAGACACCGTGGTGGCAGGAATCCACGGATAATGAGGATTTGGATCTTGTTCAACAGCGGCTGGATGAGGATCATTATGGGCTAGAGAAGATCAAAGAACGTGTGATGGAATATCTGGCGGTCAAACAGATGACTCAGTCTCTGAACAGCCCTATTCTTTGTCTGGTCGGTCCGCCGGGAGTCGGGAAAACTTCTTTAGCAAAATCCATTGCGCGGGCTTTGGATCGCCGGTTTGTCAAAGTTTCTTTGGGCGGTGTGCATGATGAATCTGAGATTCGAGGACATCGTCGGACTTATCTTGGAAGCATGCCGGGCCGGTTTATTCAGGGAATGAAAAAAGCAGGGGTCATCAATCCGGTTTTCTTGATCGATGAAATTGATAAAATGGCTTCTGATTACAAGGGAGATCCAAGCAGTGCCATGCTGGAAGTGCTGGATCCGGAACAAAATAAATTTTTCTCTGATCATTATCTGGAAGAACCTTATGATTTAAGCAAGGTCATGTTTATTGCCACGGCCAATTACATGGAGAATATTCCAGAAGCTCTGCGGGATCGTTTGGAAATCATTACTCTTCCTTCTTACACCGAATTGGAAAAAATGGAAATTGCCAAACGTCATCTGATTCGCAAGCAGATGGAAAACAATGGACTAAAAGAAGGACAGTTCTGTATCGATGATGAAATGCTGTTGCGGCTGATCCGGTATTATACACGGGAGGCTGGTGTTCGTCAGCTGGAAAGAACGATTGCTTCCTTGTGCCGAAAGGCGGTTTTGGCAATTCTGAAGGATGGAGAGGAACAGGTCGTAATCGATCAGGAATTGATCGAAAAATGGCTAGGAAAAGAAAAATTTGAGTATGGAAAGAAAGAATCCCGCAACCAAGTAGGGGTAGTGACTGGTTTGGCATATACTTCGTTTGGCGGAGATGTTCTTCCGGTCGAGGTAACAACCTTTGATGGCAAAGGAAAACTGATTGTCACAGGTCAATTGGGTGATGTGATGAAAGAAAGCACCTCTATTGCCTTGGATTATGTCAAAAGCAATGCCGAACGATATCATATCGATTCAAAATTTTTTGACAGCCATGATATTCATATCCATGTTCCGGAAGGAGCTGTTCCGAAAGATGGTCCGAGTGCTGGCGTGACATTAACGACAGCACTGGTTTCAGTGCTTACCAATAAACCAGCGCGGGCAGATCTGGCCATGACAGGCGAGGTGACGTTGCGTGGTAATGTTTTGCCAATCGGTGGACTTCGTGAAAAATCGATGGCTGCACATCGCTGTGGAATTTCGACGGTAGTAATTCCAAAAAACAATTTGAAAGATGTAGATGAACTGCCGGATACGGTAAAAAATACGATTCGCTTTGTTCCGGTAGAAACAGTGGATCAGGTGATCGAGGAAGCACTGGAGAAATAAGATGGACTTTAGAAAGATGCATCTGGTCATCAGTGCTCCAGATAAACATTCCTGGCCTGAGCCTTCTTTACCTGAGATTGTTTTAGCGGGGCGAAGCAATGTTGGAAAGTCCAGTCTGATTAATACGCTGGCAGAAAACAGAAAGATGGCCTATGTTGGCAAAACTCCTGGAAAAACGCGGCTGTTAAATTTTTTTGAGGTGGATCAGACCTTTCGTTTGGTTGATGTGCCGGGATATGGGTATGCACATGCTTCGCAAAAGCTGCTGCTTCAGTTTGGCAAGATGATGGAAGATTATTTTCATGATCGTAAAAACATCAAAGGAGTGATTCTGTTGGTCGATGCACGACATCGTCCAACAGAAGATGATCTGACGATGCTGGAGTTTGCTCGATATTTTCAGCTTCCGGTTTTGCTTGTTGCAACCAAAGCGGATAAATGCAGTCGAAGTGAACAGCAGCATCAGCTTCATCTTATTGCAGAATGCTGTGAAGTTGCTCTCTCGGAAGTGATTCTTTTTTCCAGTGTGGATCAGTTAGGAAAAGATCGTTTGATCACGGCAATTGAACAATGGATTAAGAACTAGACAATGAGCTTCTAGTTCTTTTTTTTTAGAGTCGGCATACATTGAACTGAACAGGAAGAAAGGATTGAAGGATCATGAAAGAAATGAAGATTGAGAAGACAGTGGATCTTCATCAGCAGTATGAGGCCGTAGATCAAATCCATTGTGATTGCAAGCTGGATTATGTTGCAGAAGAAAAAGGAATCCGTGCTGCAGGAGGTATTGAAGTCAGTGGGGTAGGCATCTTTCAGGAACAGACACAAACAATCTGTGAGGAAATTGAATTGGATATTTTTGCGCCTTATGAAAAAATTGATCAGCAAAGCTCGTTTCGAGTGCTGCTTAAAGATTCATCTTGGACCTTACGCGGCAATGAGTTAGATATGGTTTTAGATTTTATCATTCTTGGATTGGAGGATGAAAAAATACGCGATTCTATACTGCAGAACAATCAAGATCATGAGGCAGCAGCCATGGAAGATTTACTGGATGATCAAGAAAGTATCCGAGAAGTTCAGCATTTTGCGATTGCCCAGCGTCAGGATACCTATCAAACGATCGCTGAACGATATCATGTTTCTGAGAAAGAGCTGATTGCGAAAAATCAAAACAAACCGATTGAATATAAAAGTTTGGTGCTTCTTCCCAAAGAATCTATGTGATTTATTTCATAGATTCTTTTCTTTTAGAAGGGAACATGGTAAAGTGAACATGAAATCAGGAGGGAACCTATGATCATTCAAAGTACCCATGTTTGGATTGAGCATGAATTTCAAAAAAAACAAATTGTCATTGAAAAGGGAAAAATTATAAATTTGCTTCCCTATAACAAGGAAATACCTGATCTTGATTATCAGGATTATTGGATT
This sequence comes from uncultured Erysipelotrichaceae bacterium, assembly GCA_944327135.1. Lineage (GTDB taxonomy): Bacteria > Bacillota_I > Bacilli_A > Erysipelotrichales > Erysipelotrichaceae > CALVGQ01. The sequence goes on from CALVGQ010000083.1 coordinate 15,285, forward strand.
TTACCGGGCTTTATTGATATCCACACCCATGGCTGGAATCGATGTGATGCCGGAAAGCCCACCTTGGAAGCCATGCAGCGATGGCAGCAGCATCTGCCTCAAGAGGGAGTCACTTCTTTTTTGGCAACGACGGCAACGCAAAGTGTAGCGTCTAACGAACAGGCTATGCCTGTTTTAAAAGCAGCTATTGAGGCTCAAGGCGAGGGAGCAGAAATCCTTGGAATTAACATGGAAGGAAATTTTATTTCTCATCAATTCCATGGAGCACAGGATCTTTATACAATAGTTAAGCCGAATGCCAATCAGCTGCTGCATTATCAGCAGCTGGCAGGCGGACACATTATGACGGTTACAGTTGCGGTGGAACTGGATCCTGAAAATCAATTTGTGAAAACAGCAGTGGAACATGGGATTCGTGTCTCATGCGGACATAGTGGGGCTAGTTTTGAAGAAGTCAAACAGGCGGCAAAAGCAGGAGCAACGGGAATCACGCATTGTGGAAATGGAATGCGTCCTTTTCATCATCGCAGTCCAGGAATTTTTGGCGCGGCGTTGAATCTTGATGAGCTTTATGCAGAGGTCATTGGAGACGGAATTCACGTTCATTTTGAAACGGCTCATTTGATTGGAATGATGAAAGGCCGGGATCGATTGATTCTGGTTACAGATTCTGCTGATTGCAAAGATGATCCGGAGTATGCAGATTACAATCAAGAGGGGGCTTTCCGGTTGGCTGATGGAACCTTGTTTGGTTCAGCTCTATATGTACATCGAGGAGTTGATAATTTACATCGTAAGGCACGGCTGCCCTTGGAAACAGCTATTGCGGCAGCAACGATGAATCCTGCACGATATTTAGGGGTGGAAGATCGAAAAGGAAGCATTTCTATTGGAAAGGATGCTGATCTGGTGATTTGTGATGAGAAAATAGATCTATTGCAGGTTTTCTGCCGTGGAAAGGAACAATTTCAGTGAATTGGCCAGCTCTGCTGATTGGGGGAGGACTGATGGGTTTTGGAATAGCGTATCAGTACGGAATGCGAAAGTTGTTGATGGCCTCTTCTTCCCTAGACCATCGGACATGTAAAGAGGGAAAGGTTTTATCGGCTCAAAAAAAGGAAGAAAACTGGTTTCTTGAAGTAGAATTTGAACATGAGAAAAAAAAGTATGATGTATGGGTCCCTATTTATCGATTGGAAGATTGCGCTGCAGTGGGAAAGCTGGTGTCTTTGCGAATTGATTTTGATCATCTGGAAAAAAGTGAGATCGATTGGGAAAAGGAAAATCAAAGGCAAAGTAAGAATGCAATTTTTCGAATCGTGATTGCTCCTTCTTTAGCTTTGATCTTTTCCGGCCTTTTGATTTTTTTGTCCGGATTGAAAAGAGGATGACATTTTAAAAGAATGGCGATGTTGCATTGGAAAAAGAAGACTTCAAGGATTTATCCAGCTGATATAAGTACAAAAGAAGAAAGGATGAGTTGACATTCGCTGCAGAGTTTTTTATAATTGGATCAACGCGAGGAACAGAAGGAAGTAATTCGGCAGTGACATTCAGAGAATTTCCGGGAGCTGAAAGGAAATCGGATGCGGAATGAAAGGTAGTCTGGGAGCAGGTCTTTTGAAAATGAAAGTAGAGAGATTCGGGTCAGCCCGTTACAGCTAAAAAGTGCGCATATAATGCGAAATAAGGTGGTACCGCGTAAAGACGTCCTTTGTTAGGACGTTTTTTTATCGAGAATAGGAGGGGTAGCATGAAAAAAGAATTGGCACCGAAATATGATCATCATCAGGTAGAAAGCGGAAAATATGGCGAATGGATCGAAAAGGGATATTTTACAGCAGGCGACTTATCTAAGGAACCTTTTACGATTGTCATTCCCCCGCCAAATGTAACCGGAAAACTGCATTTGGGGCATGCTTGGGATAATACCCTACAAGATATCATTGCCCGATATAAACGGATGCAGGGATATGATATGCTTTATTTGCCTGGAATGGATCATGCCGGTATTGCAACTCAGGCCAAGGTGGATGCTCGGCTGAAAGAAGAAGGCAAGTCTCGATATGATCTTGGTCGAGAAAAGTTTCTTGAACGCGCCTGGCAATGGAAAGAAGAATATGCTTCTTTGATTCGAAAGCAATGGGCGAAGCTGGGAAACAGCTTGGATTATACACGGGAACGGTTTACTTTGGATGAGGGCTTAAATAAAGCGGTAACCAAGGTTTTTGTGGATTTGTACAAAGAGGGATTGATTTATCAAGGGGAGCGGATCATCAATTGGGATCCAAAAGCCAAAACTGCTTTGAGCAACATTGAAGTCATTCATAAGGAAATTGAAGGAGCTTTTTATACATTTAATTATGTTGTTGTTGAAACGCAAGAAACTTTTGCGGTAGCGACTACCCGTCCAGAAACCATGTTTGGCGATGTTTGTGTCGTGGTTCATCCTGAGGATAAAAAATACAAACATTTAATCGGACTGCATGCGATCAATCCGGCCAATGGTGAAGCTCTGCCGATTATTGCGGATGATTACATTGAAATTGGATTTGGAACAGGAGCTATGAAATGCACGCCTGCCCATGATCCTAATGACTTTCAAATTGCAGAACGGCACCATTTGCCTAAAATTTTATGCATGAATCCGGATGGGACCATGAACGAGCGGGCTGGTGAATTTGAAGGGCTGGATCGTTTTGAATGCCGCAAGCGTTTGACAGAACGGATTCGACAAGAGGGAAATCTGATTTCAATCGAGAAACATGTACACCAGGTAGGACATTCAGAACGGACGGATGTGATTGTTGAACCTTATTTATCAAAACAGTGGTTCGTTAAAATGAAGCCATTGGCGGAAGAGGTGCTGAAGAATCAAGCCGATCCTCAGCAGAAGATTCATTTTTATCCTTCGCGATTTGAAAAGACCTTTACACAATGGCTTGAAAATATCGAAGATTGGTGCGTTTCGCGTCAATTGTGGTGGGGACATCGTATCCCAGCCTGGTATCATAAGGAAACCAAGGAAGTCTATGTGGGCATGGAGGCTCCAATAGATGCAGAAAACTGGGAACAGGACGAGGATGTTTTGGATACCTGGTTTTCCAGTGCCCTGTGGCCGTTTTCAACGCTTGGATGGCCTGATGAGACGGCGGATTTGAAACGCTATTATCCGACTAGCTGCATGGTGACCGGATATGATATTATTTTCTTCTGGGTAGCAAGAATGGCCTTCCAAGCCCGTCATTTTACGCACTCCTATCCGTTTAAAGATTGTCTGATTCATGGACTGATTCGTGATGAACAAGGACGTAAGATGAGCAAGTCCTTGGGAAACGGCATTGATCCGATGGATGTGATTGATCAATATGGAGTGGATGCCTTGCGTTTTTTCCTTACGACTAATTCAACGCCTGGACAGGATATGCGTTATATTCCAGCGAAAGTGGAGTCGTCCTGGAATTTTATCAATAAAATTTGGAATGCATCCCGTTTTGTTATGATGAATTTGGAAGATTCTTTTGAAGAAAAGGATTTGGATCTATCAGGAGCTTCTATGTTGGATCATTGGATTCTTTGTCGTTTTAATGAAACGCTGAAACACATTGAAGCGAATATGGACAAATATGAATTTGCGCTAGTTGGCAATGAACTTTATGGTTTTGTTTGGGACGATTTCTGCAGCTGGTATATTGAATTGGCTAAGGCTGGTCTTTCTAGTGAGGATGAAAAGCGAAAACTGGCGACTCGTTCCACTCTCTATCTTGTTTTAACAGGAATTCTTCGGATGCTCCATCCGTTCATGCCGTTTGTTACGGAGGAGATCTACCAAAGCCTGACTGGAGAAGTTTGCTGTCTTGCGGCTTGGCCAAAACCGATTGATGCAGCACAAAGTACTCATCAGGATGAGGTTGAGCGGCTGCTTTCAATTATTACGACGGTTCGTGAGGTTCGTGCTGCTTATCAGCTGAAGCCGTCTGGATCTTTGAATTTGCTTATTCGTGATGCCAATCAGCAACTGCTAAAGTATGATCCTTTATTGGCAGCGACCCTGGAAAAAATGGCCAAAGCCATTTGGTGCAGTGATTTAAAGGGAGAAATGCTAGTGCGCCCAGTCAAGGGAGGATCGATCGAAATCCCAATGGGAGAGATCGTGGATAAAGAGGCTGAGATGATAAAATTGACAAAGGAACAAGAACGGCTGAAGAAAGAACTGGTTCGAAGTCGTTCGATGCTGGCAAACCAAAATTTTATTGCAAAAGCCCCGGCATCAAAAATTGAGGAAGAAAAGAGAAAATTTGAAGATTATCAGGCACAGCTGAAAATTGTTGAAGAACGGCTGGAGGAGTTCCGGCGATAACGATTCCTGCAAAGGGATCGTTTTTCATTTAAGAAGATTTGCTGTTTTTGAGCATATTTGGGTCTGCTATGCAATCGTTCATTTGTGTATAATGAAAGGGGTGATTAGGATGAAAAAAAAGCAGGGATCGAAAAAAATAAGCATGCTGGTGGCCGCATCGATTGCAGGAGGTGCGTTGCTGCTGACAAAAAAAGCGATGGTGGATTTCTTTTTTAATGGAATGATCTGCCGGCGTCGCAAAGAGGCACTACGCGGGGAAGAATCCCATGGATTGGCGCTTTCTGAAAGAAGTTTGATCATTCGTGCCAGAAACTGGCTCGTTCAAACTGAAGGGAAAGAGCTTTATAGAGAAAGCACAGATGGCTTGCGGCTGCATGCCAGGCTGATTTCTCAGCCGGATCCAAGGCATTGCTGGGCGATTTTAGTTCATGGTTATGGAGCCAACTACAAGGATCTTCCGGATGTGGCAGAGCAGTTTTTTCGGCATGGTTACAATGTGCTTCTTCCAGATAATCGCGGTCATGGACTGAGCAGCGGACGTTATATTGGATTTGGTTGGCCGGACCGGCTTGATTTGTTGGGATGGATCCAGCGCATCATAGCGGAGGATCCCGCGGCCAAAATTGTTTTATACGGTCTTTCCATGGGAGCCAGTGCAGTAATGAACTGCACTGGTGAGAATTTGCCGGAAAATGTTGTAGCATGCATTGAAGACTGCGGGTACAGTTCCATCGAGGATATTTTTCGGCATGGATTGCATCAGCGCTATCCGCGCTTGGCCAAGATGGCTTCCGAACTGCTTTTAAATCAGCTTGATCGCAAGATTCAAAAGTGCTGCGGTTATTCTCTTTTTGCAATAGACTGTGTGAGCCAGCTGAAAAAAAGTCTGGTTCCTACTTTGTTTATTCACGGGGGAAAGGATACTGTTGTTCCTGTTGAGATGGCACTGGCCTGCTATGATGCCTGTTCGGCAGAAAAAGAACTAATGATCATCCCATTTGCCGCTCATGCTGAATGTCCGCTAAAAAAAGGGTATTTTGAGCGTATTTTTCAATTCATCGAGCGAACAGGGCTGAAGCTGTGAGGCTTCTTTTTGTGGGCTGCAGGGCTAAGCAGAGGGCAAGAAGATTTAGTTGAAAACGTTTACAAAAATCATGGAATTTTTTGCGTAGATTATGTATAATAGAAACATGAGAATTCACAAACGCTCTAAGGGAGGAAAACAATGGGTAAGAAATATGTATACCTGTTCTCGGAAGGGAACGGATCGATGCGTGAATTGCTTGGAGGAAAGGGTGCCAATTTGGCAGAAATGACCAATCTTGGCATGCCGGTTCCACAAGGTTTTACTGTAACGACAGAAGCCTGTAATCAATATTATGAGGATGGCGAAAAAATCAATGAAGAAATCATGGCTGAAATCATGGCCAATCTGCAGACACTGGAGGAAATGACAGGGAAAAAGCTGGGGAGTGCTGAAAATCCGTTATTGGTTTCTGTTCGCTCTGGCGCACGGGCTTCTATGCCGGGAATGATGGATACGATCTTGAATCTCGGTATTAATGACGAGGTTGTTAAGACGATTGCTGAAAGAACGAACAATGAACGTTTTGCTTACGATTCTTATCGGCGATTCATTCAGATGTTTTCGGATGTTGTCATGGGATTATCCAAGGCAAAATTTGAAGTCATCATTGATGAATTGAAAGAGAAAAAAGGAGTAAAGCTGGATACTGAGCTCGATGCAGAAGATCTGAAAGTGATGGTGGATTGTTTTAAAGAGTTCTATCGTGAAAATCTGCATGAAGATTTTCCGACAGATCCGAAAGTACAGCTTGAAAAAGCAGTGGAAGCAGTGTTCCGTTCTTGGAATAACCCGCGGGCAATTTATTATCGCCGTATGAACGATATACCGAGCTCTTGGGGAACAGCGGTCAATGTCCAGATGATGGTTTTTGGAAAGATGGGAAATGACTGCGGAACCGGAGTGGCGTTTACCCGCAATCCAGCTACCGGAGAACGGAAGCTGTTTGGTGAATTTTTGATGAATGCTCAGGGAGAAGACGTTGTTGCTGGGGTTCGGACTCCGCAGACGATTGATCAACTGAAGGAAATCATGCCGGAAGCCTATGAACAGTTTGTTGCGATTTGCGATAAGCTGGAACATCATTACAAAGACATGCAGGATATGGAATTTACCATTGAAAATCGAAAACTCTATATGCTGCAGACAAGAAATGGCAAAAGAACAGCAGCAGCTGCATTAAAGGTAGCCTGTGATATGGTTGAAGAGGGACTGATTACGACCGATGATGCTTTGATGATGGTGGATCCAAAACAACTGGATTCGCTGCTGCATCCACAATTTGATGCGGAGGAATTAAAAGCGGCGGCGGTAATTGCCCATGGTCTTCCTGCTTCTCCGGGAGCTGCCTGCGGACAGATCGTTTTCAATGCTGCGGAAGCAATCAAGGCCGCTGGGCTTGGTCGAAAGGTTGTGCTGGTTCGACTGGAAACTTCTCCGGAGGACATCGAAGGGATGGATGTTGCACAAGGAATTTTGACTGTTCGCGGAGGAATGACCAGTCATGCCGCGGTAGTGGCTCGCGGAATGGGCCGTTGCTGTGTTTCTGGATGCGGGGAGATTGTGATCAATGAAGAGGAGAACAGCTTTACAGTAGGCGGAAAAACGTATCATGAAGGAGACTGGATCAGTTTGGACGGTTCTACCGGAAATGTCTACGGTCAGGCGGTAAAGACCGTTCCTGCCCAAATTTCTGGAAATTTTGAGACTTTCATGAAATGGGCAGATGCTCGTCGTGTATTGAAGGTTCGCACCAATGCGGATACACCAAAAGATGCTCGTCAGGCAGTGGAATTTGGAGCAGAGGGCATTGGTTTGGTTAGAACTGAACATATGTTCTTTGAGGCTAAGCGAATCATGGCAATGCGCGAAATGATTGTATCTAAGACTTCAGAGCAGCGAAAAGCCGCTCTGGCAAAACTGCTTCCGATGCAGCGAGGAGATTTTGAGGGCATTTATGAGGCGATGCAGGGATTACCGGTAACCATTCGTTATCTGGATCCGCCGCTGCATGAATTCTTGCCGACATCCAGTGCTGATATTGCTTCTTTGGCAGAAGAAATGAATTTGGATGTTAATGAATTGAAAGCAGTAATCGCTTCTTTGCATGAATTTAATCCAATGATGGGACATCGTGGATGCCGACTGGCCATCAGCTATCCAGAGATTGCGGAGATGCAGACTCGTGCCGTGATCGAAGCGGCAATCAATGTCAACAAAGCTCATCCAGATTATCATATTGTTCCAGAAATCATGATTCCACTGGTTGGAGATAAAGCCGAATTAGCTTATGTTAAAAATATTGTAGATGATACTGCTAAAAAAGTCATTGAAGAAAACCAGGTTGAGCTGCAGTATATGGTTGGAACGATGATCGAAATCCCGCGGGCAGCTTTGCTGGCAGATGAAATTGCAGAAGAAGCTCGTTTCTTCAGCTTTGGTACGAATGATTTGACACAGATGACCTATGGCTTCTCGCGAGATGATGCAGGGGCCTTCCTGAATTCTTATTATGATAAGAAGATTTATGAACAGGATCCATTTGCTCGGGTGGATCAGCGTGGAGTTGGAAAACTCATCAAAATGGCCGCAGAGCTGGGACGGAAAACTCGTCCAGATATTAAGCTTGGCATCTGCGGAGAGCATGGAGGCGATCCGAGTTCTATTGAATTCTGTCATAACGTTGGACTGACCTATGTTTCCTGCAGTCCATATCGTGTGCCAATTGCTCGTTTAGCAGCGGCACAAGCAGCGATCAAAGCTGATCGGCAAAAATAAAAAAAGAGAGCGGTATGCTCTCTTTTTGAATGATTTCTAATTTGTTGAAGTAGGGTGGGTAGAAAACTTATTTTTAATAAAACAGAAATTCTGCAGATCCATCTTTCTGCTGTATTTAAATTTTAATGGATCAGTTTCAATAGCATCAGCATTAGGCTCTTTTGTTTTAAAAGGGAAAGATGAACGGATCTCGCGGGGTTCAGTAAAAGATTTTTGTGGATTTGATTTAAGGGATGAGCAATTTTTGACCAATTTGAATCAAATTGGGGTTATCCAGGCAATTTTGTTCTGCGATGGCTTTGATTGAAGCGTTAAAACGCAAAGACAAGGACCAAAGCGTGTCACCACGGCGGACTGTATAGACAAAGCGGCGAATTGCAGGAACTTGTAGAATTTCGCCTGGGTAAATCAAATTTGGATTTTTGATTTGATTTTTCTCAACTAGACATTGGACAGTCGTTTCATATCGTTTGGCGATTGCCCAAAGGGTGTCTTTCTGCTGAACAACGATCGAATTTATTGGATTAGGTTCAGGAACAGCAGTGGATTCAAGGAGAAATTCAGATTTAAAAAGATCACAGTCTACGTTTCCCTGAATTCCGTAGATTTGACCATGATCAGAATATTGGAATCCGGCCCAGTTATTCCATGTTCCGGTGTCCGTTGGAAGAGTAATGCTGTAATCAGCGATCCAAAGCGGGTAGCGGGATAATTCTTCCTTCCATAATGTTTCCACCCGATAGGCATCACTATATAGTACGGGAGTTGTACCGCTTAATTCTTCAAAGCGGGTTAAAAAGGCTAAGGCAATGACATTGATTTCTTCTTGATTCAGATTTGGAAAATTTTCATAATCTAGGGCGGACCGGCAATCCTGCTTTTTGGTTTGGATCAATTCCCAAAAATACTCTGCCTGTTGAATTGCTTCTTCTTTATTTTCAGCAGTTAATGCATGGTAGAATCCGACTTTCAGCCCGGCTTTTTCTGCGCCGGCAGCATTTTCTTCAAAATAGGCATCACGGTTAAGACCGTAGGAAGCGCGAATCATTACGATCTCGATTCCATCCTGGCTGACCTTTTCAAAATTGATTGTTTCCTGAAATTCGCTGACATCGATGCCATGCATCAATGTATCTGAAGAGGCCTGAACGGAGGGGAGAAAGATAAACAGCAAAATACTTAAACCAAGAAAAATTTTCTTTCTATTCATTTTTCCACCTTCTATGAATTTATTGTATACTATTCAAAAAGGAGGAAAGCGGTTATGTCTTTGACACATAAAACGAAAAAATCTTCACACCAGCAGAAGGGAATCGTTGTTCGACATGAATTTGGTCCTTTTTATCAGAAAGATTCGATCATTCTGATCTTGGGAAGCTTTCCTTCAGTGAAAAGCAGGGAAGCCTCGTTTTATTATGCTCATCCGCAAAATCGTTTTTGGAAGCTGCTTGCAAAAGTGTTTTCTCTTCCTGAACCTCAGACTTTAGAAGAAAAAAAACAGCTGTTAGCTCGGAAACAAATTGCCTTATGGGATGTGATCGATCAGTGCGAAATCGTCGGCTCTCAAGATGCAAGCATCCGTAATGTCGTGCCCACTGATCTATTTTGGCTAGTACAGAAGACCTCTCTTCGTAAGATCCTTTTAAATGGAAAAGCAGCTGAGAAACAGTTTCGAAGATGGTATCCCGATTTTTCATTGCCGGTTGTGGGGCTTCCATCAACCAGTCCGGCAAACGCGGCTTGGTCACTGGAACAATTGGATGAGGTGTGGAAGAAAGAATTAACTCTTTATTAAATTGAGTAGAAAGAGGTATAAAACTCGTGATTTTGTCCAACGCTAATACGGAAGGAGGATAAATTCATGAAAAAATTGATTTCTTGTCTTTTGGCCCTGATCTTCTGTGCTGGATGCAGCTGTACTCCAGATGGAAGCATGGCTTCCCCGACTCCCAGCAGCACACCGCTTCCTTCTAATGAACCAGAAACGGCAGCATCTGCAAAAGATTATCTGGATTATCTTTCAGAGAAATATACGCTGATGGATCCGAAACAGCTGGACCAGCTGGACGGGAATACCGTGGATGGTTATTCATTTGGAATGAACAATCAGACGTATTATTTGATTCAGCTGGATCCTACTCAGGAACAAGCAGCAAAATGGATGAGCGAAATGGGAAATAGCGGACAAATTGAAGTGGATATCGACGGATTGCCGAAAACAATGACGGCACGGATGAATGGAAATTTTGCGCTCATCAGCGATACTGCCGATTATGTGGATGGATTTCAAGAATATTTTGACGCCTTTGCAGGAGCTCAGGCTTTGAATCCAGCGACGCCGACACCTAGTCCTTCAGCTTGAGGAATAGAGCATTCTCTATTCTTTTTTATTGGACAAGTTAAAGAGGAATCATTGACAAAATGATGGAATGGAGTACAATAGGACTAGAAATACAAAGACCAGGACATGACAGTTTTCAGATCCGAATGCAGAGAGACTGCGGTGGGTGAAAGCAGATCGAAGGAGAAAATTGTTACCACCTGTGAGTAGCGCTTTTGAAAAAGTGCCGGCAGCGACCGTTATCGTTGAGTGCGTCTTGTGATAAGGCGAAATAAGGTGGTACCGCGGTGACACGTCCTTTGTTTGGACGTGTTTTTTTGTATGAAGGAGGGAAAAAATGATTAATATTAAAGAAAATGAACGGCTGAATGTGTTGAACCACAGCTGTGCTCATCTATTGGCCCAGGCGGTCAAGCATCTTTATCCGCAAGCGAAATTCTGGGTAGGACCGGTCATTAGTGATGGTTTTTACTATGATATCGATCTAGGAAATGAAGTGATCCGCGAGGAAGATCTTGAAAAAATTGAAAAAGAGATGAAGAAAATCGCCAAAGATGGCAAACGGATTGTTCGTCATGAAATTTCAAAGGACGAAGCTTTGAGCATGTTTCAGGATGATCCTTATAAATTGGATCTGATCAATCATATGGATGAGCATGAAACGGTGATTAGCTGTTATACGCAGGGAGATTTTACTGATCTATGCAGAGGTCCTCATGTTGAAAGTGTTAAACAGTTAAAATATTTTAAGCTTTTGAAAGTATCTGGAGCCTATTGGAAAGGGGATGCTTCCAATCAGATGCTGCAGCGGATCTATGGCATTTGTTTTGATCAGGAAGAGGATTTGAAAGAACATCTCTATTTACTGGAAGAGGCCAAAAAACGAGATCATAAAAAATTAGGGCGGGAGCTGGAGCTTTTTATGATGAGTGAATATGGACCGGGATTTCCATTTTTCCTGCCGAATGGAATGATCTTACGGAACATTCTGGAAAATTACTGGTATCAAGAGCATACTCGTGAAGGGTATCAATTCATTAAAACGCCGATCATGCTTTCAAAAGAATTGTGGGAGCTCAGCGGACATTGGGAAAATTACAGTGAAAATATGTATACGACCAAGATCGATGATCGCGATTTTGCAATTAAGCCGATGAATTGTCCAGGAGGCATGCTGGTATATAAGAACAGTTTGCATTCCTATAAGGACCTTCCGCTTCGCATTGGAGAATTGGGACAGGTTCATCGACATGAGGCCAGTGGAGCACTAAATGGATTATTCCGTGTTCGCACGTTTACTCAGGATGATGCGCATATTTTCATGCGGGAGGATCAAATTGAAGAAGAGATCGTTCGATTGATCCGTTTTATTGATCGAGTTTATGCTGTGTTTGGCTTAACCTATAACATTGAGCTTTCTACTCGTCCTGAGAAAAAATATATTGGTGAGCTGGAAGTGTGGAACAAGGCGGAAGCTGCTCTGGAAGCGGCCTGCCATGCTGCTGGCAAAGATTGCAAGATCAATCCGGGCGATGGGGCATTTTATGGACCTAAACTGGATTTCCATCTGAATGACAGCTTGGGTCGGGTTTGGCAATGCGGAACGATTCAGTTGGATATGAATCTTCCAGAGCGTTTTGATCTGACTTATGTGGATTCCGATGGCACGAAAAAACGACCGATCATGCTGCATCGTGTAATCTTTGGATCGATTGAACGGTTCATTGGTATTTTAATTGAGCATTATGGCGGAAATTTTCCGCTTTGGCTGGCTCCGCAGCAAATGACCATCATTCCGGTTCATCATCAGGAGCATCTGGAATACGCTCAGAAGATTCAGGCATTATGTGAGGAACATGGATTCCGGAGCAAAATAGATGCAAGAAATGAGAAATTAGGTTATCGTATACGTGAGGCACAAACAAAGAAAATTCCAGTTCAGATCGTTGTTGGAGAAGGGGAGATGGATCATCAGACCGTAACGCTTCGCCGTCACGGTCAGACACAGTCTGTAACCCTGACTTTGGATGAATTTGTGGAAAAGATGTCTTTAGAAATCGAGAGTAAAGTAAGATGAAAAAAAGTTTAATGATTTTGTTAGCTGGCTTGCTGATGCTGGCAGGATGCGCAGGGAATCCTAAAAATGATGCAACCTCCCTGCCGGAAAATACGACCGCTCCTGAGACAGAAATAGAGGAAACGGCAGCAACGACTTCGTTGAAGATTCTTTCACCGACTGGGGCACCAGCGTTGGCCCTTTTGGATCTGCTCATTGGAAGTCCGGATTCGATCATGACGGTGGATGGATCGGATGTTCTTCAGGCGGCGTTTATCAATCCTTCTTCGGAGTATGATGTGATTTTGGCACCGACTAATCTGGGCGCTCAGCTGGCTTCTAAAGGGAAGACAGACTATCGCTTAGCTGGAATTGTTACTTGGGGGAATTTGTTTATTGTTGGATCCGATGAAACTGTTTTGCAGGATTCTTCCAAGCAGCTTGCTGCATTTGGCGAAACGGCCGTTCCTGGACTGGTGTTCTCTGCTGTTTTGGAACAGCTGGATATTCAGGCAGAAATCACTTGGTATAACTCTGTCTCGGAAGCTCAAGCCGCTTTGCTTAGCAAAAATGCGGATGCAGCTTTGATTGCGGAACCAGCTGCAACGGCAACGATTGCCAAAGCGAAGCAGGATGGAATGAATTTATCGATCATTGCGGATTTGCAAGCCAGCTGGAAAGAAAAAACTGGTTTTGATGGGTATCCTCAGGCGGCTGTTTTTGTTCTGAATTCTGTTTATGCGGAAAAAACTGAAGAAGTTCAAAACTTGCTGAAACAAATTGAAGCTACTTTAGCTGCACAAAATGATTCCTCTCAAAAGGAAGCACTGATTGCCAAGGTAGACAAGGTAGGCACCGATATTTTAGGAACACCTTCAGGTTCGATTGTTGCCGAAGCTTATGCTGGAATGAATCTTGTTTATCGTCCGGCAGAAGAAGTGAAAGAGGAATTGCAGGCATTTTTAAGCCTGTTTGGAATTACAGATTTGGATTCGATTTATCTGACAGAAGCACAATAAATATGAAAAGGCCTGTTAAGCGGGCCTTTTCCATTGGATTGACATTGTTCTATTCTTCTAGTAAGATGATATCCTAAAGGGATTCCGTAAATCGGAAATAAATTTTATGAAAATTTTAATTGTTTCTGATTTTCTGAATTCTATCTGTCATTATACGTGGCGTCGAAATTGCATTTTGGCTGTGTATTGTCACGCTGAACTGTTGCTTCAAAAAGAATCTTTTGATCTTGTTTTATTGGGGCGTTGGAATAAAGTAATGGATCTTTATCCGGTTCTGGAGGAATTGAGAAAGCATCCCTGCTCGATTTTTTTGTTGATAGATAATTCTTTTCAGAACAATTCTCAAGCGATGATTATTGGGCAACTGTGTCCGTTGAGTGGGTTGATTTTTGAAACATTAACAGACAATTACATTTTTCGTCAATTGCTTGATGAAAGAGATCAGATGCAAAGAAAAATCGGGAATCTGCTTAGTCAGCTGACGCTTTCTCCATCGACAAAAGGGTGTCGGTATTTAAAACAGGCAATTTTTCTAAGCTATGTTTCTGATCGGCCGCTGAAGCTTAAAGATTATTGTACCGAGATTATGTCGCACTCGTTTGATTTGAGTTATGATCAAATCGAACGGTGTATGCGTCATGGCATTGAAAAAATTTTTCGTGATGCTGAGATCGATTTACTTCAATTGATTTTTGGCTCCATGATCAGTGCAGAAAGCGGAAAGGTGACAGTCACTGATTTTGTGTATCTTTGTGAAGAATACTTGCGTTATGAATAAAAAAGGAGGGAGAAGATGAAAAAAGAGGGGTGGATTACTATTGTTGTGCTGATTGTGATTTGGTTCTGTTTGAGTCTTTGGGTTCAGCATGATCTTATACTTCCTTCTCCCATTCAGGTGTTTTTGAAGATGATGGAGCAATTGGAAAATGGCTTGGTCTTTGAGGCGTCTGGAAAAACAGCCTATCGAATGCTTGTAGGATTATTTTTTTCGTTCGGGGCGGCTTTGAGTGCAGTATTGATTCAAAATCGTTTTCCGGCTTTTTCCTTATATTTTGAACCGATTAATGGGTTCATCCGAACCGTTCCAACGATTACGTTTATTATTCTTAGTTTGATCTGGCTGGGGCAGGAAAAAAGCGTTACAGCTGTTATTTTTTTTCTGCTGTTTCCAACTTTTTACTCCAACCTATCATTGGGCTGGAAGCAGTTTCATGAAAAGACGGATGAATTACTGAAAATTTATCCGGTAAAAGAAAGTGAGAAAAACTTCATGCTTGCACTTCCGATGCTTCGCCCGGTTTTGATCAGTTCTATGAAGCTTGCTTTTGGTTTGGGATTCAAGGTTGCAGTGATGGCAGAAATTATGAATCAGGTCAGAGGAGGAATCGGACGCCAGATGAGCTTGTGTAAAGCAAATTTGGATACAGCTGGGATTTTTGCCTGGACAATTTGGATTCTGCTGATTTGCTTTTTTATGAATGTTCTGTTTGATCGATGGATCGAGGCTTCGCCTCAAAATTTAAAGAGTAAATAAAAAGAAGAAGTCATTCATAATGTGCTCCTTTTTGTAGTCCGTTATTTTCATGTTTGAACGGTCTACTGATGAAAGTGAGAGTCATGGATATCTTCTTCTTTTTTTAAAGTTTGTTTAGTCTCTTTTAAAATCCAACTCAGTTCTTTCCTAAAATGCGAAAATTGGACTAAAAATAAGATTGGAAATACGATGGCGCTAGCAGCAAGAAGAATCAGGCAGCCTATTGTTACGGATTGAGTTACGATCTCCATTCCATCACCTCAGAAAATATTATACCGTTTTTTTTTACATGAGAAAAGAAAATCCGAATAGGTTTGACAGAGCGATTGATGCTGATTATAATCTTTTTAGAATTCATTTTAAAACAGAAGGTGAGTAATGAGAGTAGTTGAACAAACAGAGACTGAATTTGTTTTGTTGACAGGAACGTTGACCTTGAGTGCTGGAATTGGGTTGATGGATTTTGCTGCGATTGAAATCAAGAGGCTTTGAGTGATTCGAAGATGAATGATCTGGTTAAACGATAAATTTTAAAGATGAACCTTGTTTGGCAGAAGAGACTGCTGGATGATTTGATAGGGCTTAAGCAATGGCTTTTTATCCTCTTTCTTGAGGATGCAGATCTGATTGATGAGCATAAAAAATTCATTGATTATAAAAAGACCTCGATTTTTTAGAAAATCGTTTTATGATTTCCGCAATTTTAGGAGGTAGAATTATGCTGGAAATAAAAAATTACCATAAATATTACGGTGAAAAACATGCCGTTAAAGGAATTAATTTAACAGTAGAAAAAGGGGAGATTTTTGGCTTTATTGGGCATAATGGAGCTGGGAAGACGACCCTGATCCGTTCAATTTGTGGGATCCTGAATTTTGAAGAGGGGACGATTCGGATTGATGGAAAGGACATTCAGCAGGATCCAATTGGATGTAAAAAAGTCTTGGCTTATATTCCAGATAATCCTGATATTTATGAGAATTTGACGGGAATTCAGTATCTGAATTTTGTATTAAATATTTTTTCTGTGGATCCATTGCAGGGAAAAAATGAAATTGAAAAATTGGCTAAAGAATTTGAAATCTATGATCAGCTTGGAGATAGTATTCGGTCTTATTCGCATGGAATGAAACAGAAGCTGGTTATTCTTAGCGCTTTGATTCATCATCCGAAGCTGCTGGTTCTGGATGAACCGTTTGTTGGTTTGGATCCAAAAGCGGCCTATCTTTTGAAAAAAAAGATGCATGAAATGTGTGAGCAGGGATGTTCTATTTTCTTTTCAACCCATGTTCTGGATGTGGTAGAAAAGCTTTGTGACCGCATAGCGATTATTCAAAAAGGAGAGATCATCAAGGAAGGAAAAACGGAGGACTTTACCAAAGACGCTTCATTGGAAGAAGTTTTCCTGGGGTTGGAGCATGTTGAATAAATTAGGTTTCTGTCTTCGTCTGCAGTTTCGGATTATGTTGAATCAGTCCGCGGGTCGGCTTGGAAATCGAAAGAAAAGGACGAAAAATGGATTTGTTGTGCTGATTGCGGGATTGCTGATCTATCTTTCGGTCTATTACAGTTTAATGCTATTGAACAGTTTTCCACCTGGATATGAATCGCTGCTGATCCTGCTGATGAGCTTAGCTGGGGTATCGATGGTCTTTTTTGTTTCAATTCAGCTAGCACAGGGAACTTTGTTTGCTTTTCGTGATTTTGATTTTTTAATGGCTCTTCCGGTTTCCAGAGCGGTCATCATGATCAGCAAGATCGTCTCTTTTTTATTGATCTGCTATGGTTATTGCGGTTTTATTTTTCTTCCGGCGGCAGTCCTTTACGGAGTCCATGTTTCGGCAGGTTTTTCGACCTATCTGATTGTGGGAGTTGGCTTTTTATTTCTTCCGCTAATTCCGATGGCCCTTTCAAGTATCCTGGCGCTGGCAATCCGAATTTTGGCAGGACGGAGCCGGTGGCAGTCTTTGGTAAGCAATCTGATGTCGTTTGCTTTGTTTTTGATCGTCTTTGCGGGAAGCATGGCTCTTTCTTTCTCTTCTGAAGGGCTGATTGCGATTGAACCCGATCGATTCTTGAGCCAGCTGACGCGTTTTTTGCCTTTTGTTGGATGGTATGCGAAAGCGGTCATTGAAACGAATTATATGGCTTTAGCAGGTTCTGTGCTGATGTCGGCAGGGGCCTTTGGGCTGTTTGTAGCTCTTTTCAATAAGACGTTTATCCGTGTCAACAGCAATCTTCAGGAAGGGTATCATGTCCGCAATTATCGGTTAAAAAGATTAAAACGACAGGGAATATTTCAGACTTTGTTTAAAAAAGAGCTGAAAAAGTTTTTAAGTAATTTTATGTATGTGATGAATATGGCCATTGGACAGATTTTGTTGGCAGTCGGAGCAATCTATGTTCTTTTGAATAAAGATGAATTTCTGACACTGACGGCGAGTTTGCCTTCGCTGCAGGCTCAGGAGGTCACTTCTTCTATTTTCACTTTAGTTGTGGCTTTGATTCTCTTTTTTGGATTGATGTCGAACACAGCAGCAGTAAGCCTTTCTTTGGAGGGAAAGAATTTTTGGATTCTTCGCTCGCTTCCGATTCGTCCAGAAGAATGTTTCATGGCCAAAGTTGCCGTCAATGCGGTGGTGATCATTCTGCCGTCCTGGATCACTTTGCTGCTTTCGGCAGTGGCTTTTGATTTTACGATTTGGATGATTTTGGAGGCCTTGAGCGTGATTGTCGCTTTAGGTTTCTTTGTTGGGATGTTGGGATTGATGATTAATCTGCTATTCCCACGGCTTGATTTTGATCGAGAAATTTTGGTCATCAAACAGAGTGCGGCATCCTTTATAGCAGTATTGGGCGGTGTACTGTTGGGAATAGCTTGTTTTTATCTGCTGTTTCAGGGTGCGGCCAGAATAGAACCCCTTCTTCTTGTTGGAGGGGTGGGATTAGGTTTTGTTTTGTTGGATCTGATTTTATGGAGGCTTTTGACGAGTCTTGGAGTACGATTGTTTAATAAGCTGTAAGAGAAAAACGAAGCAGGTAGCACAAAATGTAATCTGATGGAGCTACCTGCTTTTTCTTGTTTGTTTTTTACTGATCTGTCTGTTTAATGCTTTTCTTCCTGTTGGTCCCCGGTTCGTTTTTATAAGGGGGTGAATTCCTGTTAGCTGCAGCGCTGGCACGGGATCCAGTCCATCGAGGATGATATGCATGCAAGAGATCCTTTTGTTTGTGATCATCCATATTTTATCAGAATCGAGAAAATACACATTTAATTTGTTTCCTTGCTAATTTGGATTTTGTACTGCTGGCGGACATGCTGGATGCCTTCATCTTCATTGTTGCTGTGCCGTATGGCAGTTTATTTATCGATGCAGAATGAAAAAAAATAGAGCCTTCAGATCAATTTTTCTGAAGGCTCTTTCTTTTAGTGGAATTTTACTGAGCTATTCTATTTTTCAGCAACGATAGGATCTGGTCCATTGAAATTTCTTCGGTCTGATCGCTGTTGCGGGCTTTAAATTCAACAATGCCTTCCTGAATCTTTTTGCCGATCGTAATTCGGAAGGGGATTCCAATCAAATCCATATCCTTGAATTTTACGCCAGGTCTTTCGTCGCGATCATCCAGCAGCACTTCAATACCTGCATGATTTAACTGATCATACAGCTGGCTAGCCGCCTCCATTTGTGCTGCATCTTTGGTTGCGATGATCACAATGGCCACCTGGTAAGGGGCAATGTTGATTGGCCAAAGAATTCCCTGATCATCATGGTTTTGTTCAACGATGGCAGCCATGCAGCGGCCCACTCCAATACCATAGGATCCCATCCAGACCGGGTTAAGATGGTTGTTTTGATCCAGATATTCTAGGTTCATCGCTTTGGAGTATTTGGTTCCCAGCTTAAAGGTATTGCCGACCTCGATCCCTTTTTTAAAATAGATGCGTCCGCCACAGACTGGACAGCGATCTCCTTCTTGGATGTTGCGGATATCAGCAACCGTCATGGCTGTGAAATCTTCCAGATTGCAGTTGAGGTAATGGTAGCCGGTTTGGTTAGCTCCGATAATGAAGTTTTCCATGGCGGCGACTTCCTGATCCAAAATTACAGGGCAATCAATACCAACAGGACCAGCAAAACCAACCTGGGCATGGGTTACAGAGAGGACCATTTCCGGATCAGCCAATTCGATGTTGGCTGCCTGAAGCAGCTTGCGTACCTTCGTTTCGTTGATTTCACGATCACCGCGAACCATGCAGGCAATTGGTTTTCCATCCACGTTATAAATCAGTGTTTTGACAAACTGGTGGACGTCGCGATGAAGAAACGCGGTGACCTCTTCGATCGTTCGAGCATGAGGAGTTTCTATCAGGGTTAATTTTTCATGGGGCTGAGGATCTTTCTTTTCAGGTGCGGCGCAGGAAGCGACCTCTAAATTGCTGGAAAGGTCACAATGATCGCACAGGACCAATACGTCTTCACCGATTTCAGTGACGGCCTGAAATTCTTCTGATAACAGTCCGCCCATCACTCCTGTATCTGCCTTGACGATCCGATAGTTCAAACCCATTCGATCAAAGGCATGAATATAGGCCTCATACATTTTCTGATAAGCCAGATCCATTCCCGCTTCATCCACATCAAAGGTGTAGGAATCTTTCATCACGAATTCTCTTACACGAATTAAGCCGAAGCGCGGCCTTGGCTCATCACGGAATTTGGTTTGAAACTGATAAATTGAAAACGGCATGTCTTTGTAAGAGCGGATCTTCATCTGGGCTGCGGTGGCAAAGAGTTCTTCATGAGTTGGTCCCAGTACAAAGGATTTATTGAAACGATCCTTCAGAGTGAACATACTGTTGCCGAAGTTGGCCCGGCGTCCTGATGCAATATAGACTTCTTCCGGGATCAGAGCCGGCATCGACAGCTCCTGAGCCCCTGCAGCATTCATCTCTTCACGGATGATTTTTTCAATCTTATTGAAGACACGGTAGCCCATTGGAAGCATCATATAAACGCCGGCTGAACTTTTCTTGATCATTCCAGCACGACAGAGAAGGTTTCCGCTGGTCGAATCTTCATCCTTGACATTTTCTCGCAGAGTATAGAAAAAACTTTGTTTTAATTTCATAAATGTAATCTCCTCAACTTTCATGATTATAGCATAAATTCGCTGGTTTTGAAGGGTAAACACGTCTATTTTCATTTCGCTTGGCATACATTGCAGTGAGGTGAAGCAGATGAAAAACAGAAAGAAACCGATTTTTGGAAGAATTGTTCAAAATAAGCTGAGTTCGGTTCGTTATTTGGAAAGCGTCAGTGTTGGCTTGACTCCTGGAACCGAAGTAATTCTTCTTGGAAAAACGCCTTTTCAGGATTATATGCTGGTCCAGGTACATAAGAAAATTTTTGCAATTCCTTCAGAAATGATTGAAAAAATTGAGGTTTTGCCATGAAAACCGTGGCTTTTGTTGGAAATCCAAATGTTGGGAAAAGCGCTTTGATCAATCTTTTAGCGGACAGCGATTTGAAGGTTGGCAACTGGAGCGGAGTAACGACTGAAAAAATAGAAGCAGAATATGAGTATGGCCGAGAAACCTACCGCTGTGTTGATCTTCCAGGATTGTATGGTTTTAATGGAAAAAAGGATGAGGAGCGTATTACGCAGCAATACTTGGAGACTACTCCAGTAGATTGCTTGGTTAATGTGGTCGACAGTAGCTGTCTTTTGAATAATTTATATTGTACTTTGCAATGCCGGCAGTTTCAAATTCCAATCGTACTGGTTTTGAATTTTGAGGATGAGCGGCTTCGAAACGGCATTTGGATTGATACTCAGGCGATTGCCCGGCGACTGAGTGTTCCATTGATTCAGATGAGTGCGCTCGACTCTTCACAATGCCTTTCTTTAAAAGAACTTATTCGACGACAGGCTCAAAGTCAGGTTACTTACCGACCGCTATTGGATCGGGATACAGATCAGCTGCTGACAGCATGGATGAATCGGCAGAATTTAGATTTCAAGGAGGGGCTTCGACAATTTGAACAAAAGTATCCACAGCGGATGATTCAGTGTCGAAGCCAGGCGGTTCAGTCTTTTGCCCGTTACGTTTCTTCCAAAGATCCGCGGCAGCTGAAAATCAGCCGTCAGCTGGATACAATCATGCTGCATCCGCTTTGGGGTTATCCTTTGGCAGCCATTTTTTTGCTTTTGACGTGTTCACTGGTTTTTTTGGGAAGCAAGCCGCTGGTATGGGGAATCTCATTATTATTCAAAGGTTTTTTTTGGATTCTTGCTCCGCTTTTAAAAGCGCTTCCTTTGCTATTGCAGCAGCTGATCCTGGATGGTTTTTTAGGAGCGATGCAGGCGATTCTTTCCTTTGTTCCTTTGTTAGGGCTGCTTTATGGGATGATCGCTGTTCTGGAAGAAAGCGGATATATGGCTCGAATTGCTTTGCTGGCGGATCGGATCATGCGGATTTTCCATCTGTCTGGGAAGGCCATGATCAGCCTTTTACTGGGATTTGGCTGCAATGTTCCGGCAATTGCTTCATGTGGAGCCTTGGAGAATGAAAAAATGCGTCGGAAAACCGCTTTGTTGATTCCCTTGATGAGCTGCGGAGGAAGATTGCCGATCTATTTCTTTTTTATTGATACCTTTTTTAAAGGGCAGCAGGTTTTGATATTATTTATTCTTTATGGAACCGGTGTTTTGCTGGCTGGTTTTGGATCGCTGCTTTTAGACTATAAGGAAAAAAAAGAGGATGCGTATTTTGAACCGCAGATGATGGAATTGCCTTGTTATCGATTGCCGCGGCTGGAAATTGTCTGGAAAAAAGTAAAAAAAGAATGTCAATCTTTTTTAACGAAGACCTTCACGATGGTTTTGTGGGTGTTGCTGATCCTTTGGGCACTCATGCATATTCCATTGGGACCGGTTGAAAACAGTTTGTTAGCCCAATTTGCTAAAAAAATCAGTTTTCTTTTTATTCCGCTGGGGTTTGGACGATATTGGCAGCTGGTCGCTTCTTTGTTTCCTGCACTGATTGCTAAGGAGTCGGTTGTTGCGTTTTTGCTGATGCTTAGTCCAGATCTGTCTTTTCTTCCGGCAGGGGAGAAAATCGTTGCGCTGAGCTTCATGCTGTATTGTCTATGTACGGTTCCTTGTATAATGACCTGCTCGATCCAAATTCAAAAATATGGATGGAAGCAGGGCCTTCAATCACTTCTTGGGATGCTTTTGCTTCCTTATTTGCTTTGCTTTTTTGTGAACCAGCTGTTTTCAGTGCTATAATACTAAACAGAAAGAACAAAAGAGGAATAAACAGTGAAACCTATTCTTGAAACAGCACGCCTTTTTCTTCGTGAAATGGAAGAAACGGACTGGACTTCTTTGCAAATGATTCATGGAGATCCTGTAACGATGGCGGCCTATGAGCATGCGTTCAGTGAGGATGAAATTTACCAGTGGCTGCAAAAAAATCAGCAGCGTTACAAGCAAGATGGAATCGGTCTGTGGGCGGTAATTTTAAAGGACCGCAATGAGATGATTGGCGAGTGCGGATTGACCTGGCAGCCAGTAGAAAATCGAAGGGTGCTTGAAGTGGGTTATTTGTTTAACCGTAATTTTTGGCATCATGGCTATGCGACGGAAGCTGCGTGGGCTTGCTGTGACTTTGCGTTTACCGAACTTGGCGCAGAGGAGGTTTATTCGATCATTCGGGACAGCAATGAAGCTTCTAGAAAAGTGGCGCTTCGAAACGGAATGCAAAAACAGGGACAATGGATCAAATATTATTATGGTTTACAGATGCCTCATGACCTTTTTCGGATAACGAAAGAACAATGGCAAAAAAGAAATAAATTGAAAAAAATGGTTTACAAGACTGTGAAATAGGATTAAAATAATGTCGTTGTCGGGATGTAGCACAGCTTGGTAGTGCACTTCGTTCGGGACGAAGGGGTCGCGTGTTCAAATCACGTCATCCCGACCATGATAGAGGATTAATCTGCAAAATGAAAGGATGTTGTCCTGAATGATGCAGATTTTTTTTATTGGATCAAAAGAAATTTTGGATAGTTTTCAGCGTTTTTCTTACGATTTTTTAGAATGATGGGATGACAGCATTTAGAATGAAAAAAATTTCATTTTGTATCTTTACAAGTTTCGGTGAAATGACTATAATAACAACAATATCAAGGGAAAAGGAGAGGAAATAAATGGCTTATTATTACGAAGAGGCATCTCACACATTCAGTGAATATTTGTTGGTTCCGGGATATTCTGGAGAAGATTGTGTGCCCAATGCAGTCAGTTTGAAAACACCGCTGGTGAAGTACCGCAAAGGTCAGGAAACCTGTCCGATTACGATGAATATTCCAATGGTCAGTGCGATCATGCAGTCTGTCTCTGGACCGGACATGGCCATCGCGTTAGCCAAAGAAGGCGGAATTTCTTTTATTTTCGGATCCCAAAGCATTGAGAATCAGGCGGCGATGGTTTCTAAAGTCAAGAATACCAAGGCTGGTTTTGTAACTAGTGATTCCAATGTTATGCCGGATACGACCTTACGGGAAGTTCTGGAATTGAAAGAAAAGACGGGGCATAGTACGATGCCGGTTACCGCAGACGGTAAGCCAAATGGAAAATTGCTTGGAATTATCACCGAACGGGATTATCGTTTGTCCCGGATGAGCCTGGATGTGACCGTAAAGGAATTTATGACTCCGTTTGAAAAACTGATCGTGGCCTCTGACCGGGACAGTCTGTCTGATTGTAATGATATCATCTGGGAACATAAGCTCAATTCTCTTCCGGTTATTGATAAGGATGGCAATCTTTGTTATTTGGTTTTCCGCAAAGATTACGATTCCCACAAAGATCACCCATTGGAATTGCTGGATGAACAGAAGCGGTTTATCGTCGGCGCAGGAATCAATACGCGGGATTACGCCGAGCGTGTGCCTGCTTTGGTGGAAGCGGGAGTCGATGTGCTGTGCATTGATTCTTCGGAAGGCTTTACCTGCTGGCAAAAAAATACTTTGGCCTGGATCCGTGAACATTATGGAGATACCGTAAAAGTTGGTGCGGGAAATGTTGTGGATCGTGACGGTTTCCGATTTTTAGCCGAAGCAGGTGCGGATTTCATTAAAATCGGGATTGGCGGCGGTTCGATCTGCATTACCCGAGAAACCAAGGGAATCGGACGTGGTCAGGCTACCGCAGTCATTGAAGTCGCAAAAGCGCGTGATGAATACTATCAGGAAACGGGAATTTATATTCCGATTTGCTCCGACGGTGGGATCGTTTATGATTATCACATCACCTTGGCTTTGGCCATGGGTGCAGATTTCGTCATGCTGGGACGGTATTTCAGTCGTTTTGAAGAAAGTCCGACGAACAAGGTCTTGATCAATGGCAGCTTCATGAAAGAATATTGGGGAGAAGGAAGCAATCGGGCACGGAACTGGCAGCGCTATGATTTGGGCGGCGATGCAAAGCTGAAATTTGAAGAAGGGGTGGATTCCTATGTTCCTTATGCGGGAACTTTAAAAGAAAATGTTGGAGTGACCCTGAACAAGATTCGTTCTACGATGTGCAACTGCGGGGCCCTCTCCATTCCGCAATTGCAGGAAAAAGCCCGTCTGACATTAGTCTCGGCAACTTCGATCGTTGAGGGCGGAGCTCATGATGTGCTGGTCAAGGATCAGAATAATTCGAATAATATGAATAAATAAAACAAGCTATATTGTGTGACATATATCAGCTTATTTGACAAGATATTATAAAATATTTATAATTATTGCGTATTTGTCAAAAATCCGAACAAAAGGGGGATTAGGATACTGATAAATGAATTGATTGAAAGCTGATAGTTGTTTCGGCACTTTGGCAGAAGATCAAGGATATATTTTCATCTGCTCTGATAATAGATCAGGGTAGGGGAAGTATATCCTTTTTTTTGTTTTTATGTGGTTTTAAGTATAAAAAAACAACGCTAGTCAGCAATAAAAGTAGTTAGATAAAAGTTTCTTGGTGTAAAGATTTTTTAGACAGATTGAAGAATAGAACGCTAACAGAAACTCGAAATGAGGGGATGGACATTCAAAAAACATGGTATGTCCTTTTTGTACGGAGTCAAGATGAATATAAAGTTTGTAAGTATTTATGTGAGTTTCATTTGAATGCATTCGTGCCAAAAATGAAAGTTCTGCATCGCAAAAATGGGGTTAAAACGTTAGTTGAAAAAATGATGTTTCCTAATTATGTCTTTGTAGAAAGCGAATTGGAACAAAATGAATTTGTGGATCAATTAAATTTATTGAAAAAAAGAGGCCTTCAGTCAATAAAACTGCTGAAATTTGATCATTTAGGAACCCCGGCTCTTCGGCCGGAAGAAATGTTGTATTTGAGTCGTTTATTAAATGAAGAGAAAGTGATGGATCATTCAATTGGAATTATTGAAGGAGGAAAAACAATAATTACAGAGGGACCTTTAAAAGGAATGGAGAATACGATCATCAAAATTGATCGGCATAAACGAAGAGCTCTAATCGAGCTGATGATTTGCAATCAGCCGACCAGGGTCAATGTTTCGCTAGAGATTATCAGCAAAATCTGATATTGATTAGTATGAATTGCTTTAAGAGGAAAGGGGGGAAAAGGTTTTATGTATCGCAGAACGAAATCGAAATGGTTAAAACATCTCGATTTTATGATCTTGGATTGTTTTTGTTTGGAATTAGCATTTCATGCTGCTATTTTCTTGCGAAATGGCCACTTTGATCTTTTAAAAACAGATACTTATCGAAGTATATCTGTGATTCTTTTATTAATTGAACTTTTAGTATTGTTCTTTAATGAAACATTTCGTAACGTTCTGAAAAGAGGATTTTATAAAGAATTATCTATCACCATCAAACATTCTTTTTTTCTTTTGACCTGTCTTGCCATGTATTTAGTTTTTACTAAGCAAAGCAACGAAGTATCCAGACTAATCTTCTTGAACACATTCCTGTTCTATGTCTTATTGAGTTATGGAGTTCGTTTGTTGTGGAAATGGTTTATCTTTAAAACCATGAATAGCCGTTTGACTATTAATAAACGTTCACTGGTTATTGTGACAACGGGAGATATTGTTGAGGCGGTAGTCAATAAAATATTAAGCCGAAATTATAATCATTTTTTTATAAAAGGCATATTTCTTTTAAATAATAAAGAGAATGTCGAAAACAGGCTTGAAGGAATTCCAATTTTCGAATCAGAAGATTCAATTTTGAATTATGTGAAAAAAGAATGGGTAGATGAAGTATTCATCAATATTCCATCACAGTATCCTATTTGCGTCGATCTAGCCAATCATTTTATAGAAATGGGGATTACGGTTCATTTGAAATTAAATTGGATCGAGCATTATGCTGGGCGCAAACAGTTTGTTGAAAAACTAAGTGATTATACCGTTTTTACAACCAGCATTAATGTTGCCTCGAACCGTCAGATTGTTTTTAAGAGAATTGTGGATATTATCGGTGGGATTATTGGCTGCGGGATAACCTGCTTGCTGCTTCTTTTTATAGGGCCTATCATTTATATCCAGGATCCTGGTCCGATTTTTTACTCTCAGGAAAGAATCGGGAAAAATGGAAAACGTTTTAAAATCTATAAATTTCGGTCTATGATCATGAATGCAGATGAACTGAAACAATCGTTGATGAAAGAAAACAGAATTAAAGACGGTTTGATGTTCAAGATGGAAAAAGACCCAAGAATCATTGGAGGAGAACATGGAATTGGTCAGTTTATTCGAAAAATGAGTTTAGATGAATTCCCTCAATTCTGGAATGTCTTAAAAGGTGAGATGAGTTTAGTTGGAACGCGTCCTCCGACACCGGATGAATGGGAAAGATATGAATTTCATCACCGTGCTCGACTGGCTTTTAAACCTGGAATTACTGGCCTATGGCAAGTCTCTGGAAGAAGTCAAATCACTGATTTTGAGGAAGTGGTCAAACTAGATACAAAGTATATTACTGAATGGACAATGGGGTTAGATTTTAGAATTTTATTCAAAACGATCTTGGTCGTTTTAGGAAAAGAAGGATCGATGTAATCCTAAGCAAAAGGAAATGAATTAATATTATATTGGCTGATTGTTTTTTTTAGTCATGATGCTTTGATGAGAATTAAAAAAAACATTTTCGGGTGAGCTTATTATGGTTAGATTAGAAAATCACTTCGAGATAAAGAGTCGGTCTTGCAAAAGGATAAGATTAAATTAAGGACATAGAATTTTAGGATTGGCTCATGTCAATCGAAGTTATGACAATAGAAAGTTCAATTAAATAATCTGTACTTTTGAGGGATGAGGCCATCAATTTTCTTGAATAGCTGCATGAGAAAATGGCTGTGCAAATTGAAATAGTTGGGAAAATGCAGTGCAGGTTGTGATAACGCTGTAAGATGAGTGGTTATCCAAATTGAATTGTTGTGGATGGTTAGTACTCTCCAACACAGGCATGGTACTGGTGTCGGGGAGCAGAATAGCTGCTCTGGATATGTCACTGGGCAGTCGGTGAGAAGTTGGAATATTTCAATAAAAAGGCTCTCTAAAGTGGTGGCTATCCAAAATGAAAATAGTTGATAGGAATGGCCATAAATATTTTCGTTTGGATAGATAAATGAACATTTTAGGCGTTGATTTAAATTACTTTGGGAATCTGGATTTTGGATAGGTATGAGTGATGTCTGATATGAAGGCATCAGATGTTAATAGTACCTGGTATGAGTGAGTTTGGAACTATGTTTGATGTCAATAGACTTGAAAATAATATAGAACATAGTGTGCTGTGGAGATCACATGAGGTTGTGATTCTTGGAAGAGCTTGGAGAGTCAGAAAGAATTGCTTCAATGAATCTCCACAGTAGTTGAAATTATAGAAAATTTTGCATTAAGGGGAGCTAAACGATGGCTTGTGTGGATTTGAATGGAAAAACAATCCTGGTTACAGGTGCTGCAGGTTTCATACGCAGTAACCTTGTAAAGCGTCTTTATGAAGATGTGAAGAATATAACGGTAGTCGGTATCGACAACATGAATGATTATTACGACGTGCGGTTGAAGGAAGCAAGGCTTTCCGAACTTTCTATACATTCTTCATTCATTTTTATCAAGGGCAGTATTGCAGATAAGGAACTGATCAATAGCATCTTCGATCAGTATCAGCCACAGATTATTGTGAATCTCGCGGCACAGGCTGGTGTGCGTTACTCCATCATTAATCCGGATGCTTATGTGGAATCCAACTTGATTGGTTTTTATAACATCCTGGAAGCCTGCAGATATTCTTACGGAGATGGAAATACGCCTGTAGAGCACTTGGTTTACGCCTCCAGTTCATCCGTTTATGGTTCCAATCAAAAGATGCCCTATAGCACGGATGATAAGGTGGATAATCCTGTTTCTCTTTATGCGGCTACGAAGAAATCGAACGAGCTGATGGCTCACGCCTATGCAAAACTATATAACATTCCGTGCACAGGTCTTAGGTTCTTCACCGTATACGGCCCGGCAGGACGACCTGATATGGCTTACTTCGGATTTACCGATAAACTAAGAGCTGGCAAGACGATACAGATTTTCAACTACGGCAACTGCAAGAGAGATTTTACATATATTGATGACATTGTGACTGGCGTGGAGAAGGTGATGGGAAAAGCACCGGATAGAGTAGCTGGTGAGGATGGTCTGCCAGTACCGCCTTACGCCCTCTATAACATCGGAAATAACAATCCGGAGAACCTGTTGGATTTTGTGCAGATACTGAGCGAAGAACTGGTTAGGGCCGGAGTTCTTCCAGAAGACTACGATTTTGAAGCCCATAAGGAGTTAGTGCCAATGCAGCCAGGAGATGTGCCAGTGACTTATGCAGATACAAGCGCCTTAGAGAAAGACTTTGCATTTAAGCCGAGTACGGATCTGAGGACTGGGTTAAGACGATTCGCT
>CALVGQ010000084.1 GCA_944327135.1 uncultured Erysipelotrichaceae bacterium
GCGGCCCGACGAGTTCTAGCAAAACCCATCCGATAAACAACGTTGTCCAAGCGGCTTTCCAGCATGAACAGCAGGTTATGACCAGTCACTCCCTTTAATTTGGTGGCTTTAACATAAGTGTTGTAGAACTGACGTTCATTCAGTCCGTACATATTTCTAATCCGCTGTTTTTCACGCAGCTGTGTTCCGTAGTTGCTCAGTTTGACACGTTTGGTTGGTCCATGCTGACCAGGAGCGTAAGTGCGGCGTTGAAGTTCTTCGCCGGTTTCCAGAATCGAGAAACCAAGCCGACGGGAGAGCTTCCATACCGGTCCAGTGTATCTTGCCATTGTAAATCCTCCTTATGTGTTTTATGGCGATAAAACAACAACAGGTGCAAATCATGCAGAAGGGTGTTGACATGAATAATTTCGCTTCCAAGCAGCAAGTTACTTTTAAGCAGATTTCCCTGATGTCAACGCACACATTCTACAATTTTGCATGCTGCTTATGTTTTGGCACTTAGTAACTTTATCAGAAAAGCAATGTCATGTCAATCAAAAGATCCTTATTTTAAACATGGAAAGGGTCAACGAAAGAAAAAGCGGAAGGAGTTTGATTCTGGATACTTTCTGGCTTTCTTGATGATTCGATGAAAAAAAGGTCAAAAGTCAATCTGAAATATGATACAATATATTCGATAATTTTAAGGTGGAATGACAATGGAGAATGTGATTGCAATATTAACTCAAAAAGAAGTGCTGATCGCTGCTGCAGTGGCTGTCGTGCTTTTGATTTCGTTTCTTTGGACGAGAAGCCGGAAGAAGAAAAAGTATTTGCAGCAGATGGGAGAATTTGAAGTACGCTATAATTCTCTTAAAAGCGTTCCGCTTTCCTTTAAATTAAATAAAGCTGTTGCTATTGCGCGACTGGATGAAAAAACAATGCAGAATGTCGCACATTACAAAGATGATTTTGATTTATGTCAGTCCAATCTCAAACAGATTGCGACCATGCTGGCAGATACGGAGGATTTGCTTCAGCTTGGAAAGCTGAAACTGGCAAAGATTAATCTGCTGGATCTTGAAAATCTTCTCGGTTTGGCGGAAACCCAGGTGGGAAATCTGAATGGTTTTTTGGATACGATCCTTGAAAAGGAAAGTGCGCAGCGTGCGGAGGTGACTCGTTTGAAAGATGAGTTCCGTACCCTCAAGGCAGCTATTCAGGAAAAAAGCGGACCACTTTCTTTCTGCTGGGATATGATCGAGGTAAAAATTTCTACCTGTGAGAAAAAGTTTACAAGTTTTGAGGAATGGATGTATGCGTCAGAATTTGACAAGGCCTCAAAAGAATTAAATGAGATTCAGGAAAGTTTGAAGGAATTTACAATGATTCTTCATGAGCTTCCTTCCTTGCTGCAGGAAGCACGAGGGATCGTTCCTAATATGATCGAAGAAGTATCGCGGAATTATGCGATGGCCAATAAAAAAGGTGTTTTCTTGAATCATTTGGAGGTTTTGCGAAATTTGGAGATTATCCAAGATACATTGAAGGAAGATCTGAATAATCTGAAAAATGGTAGACCAGAAAATATCAAGGCTCATTGTGAGGATTATAAGACTCGATTGAACCAGCTTGATCAGCAAATCAAACGGGAATCTGCCAGCTATGATGAAGTTCAGCAGATCATGGCGCAAACCAATCAGGGGATTGAGATTTGCCGCAATCTGCAGCGTTATGTAGAAGGCATCGATCAAGAAACAATGATCCGATTTGGCTTGCTAGAATTAGCGGAGAAGATTGAAGCACAGCAAAATAAAATCGCAGCACTAATGGATCTTAAAGAAAAAATTGCAATCATGGTTCGAGAAAATTCAGTCCCTGCCAGTACAATTTTGATTTCTTTAAAAGAGCTGATGCAGGATGAAGAAAATCTAATCAAAGAATACAGTCATCTGAAAGAACGAATCGAAAGTGCTCGTAGCGATGAAGAACGCGCTGGGAAACAGTTGCTCAAGCTGCAGTTGATTATGAATGAAATGCAGGTTAAAATTCGGAAGAACCGGCTTCCGAGTATCTCGAATTCTTATCATGATGATCTGGAAAAGGCTTATGAATATGTTCGCAGCATTGAACAGTTGCTAAAAGAAACTCCGCTGAATGTCAATCTGCTGAACAGTACGCTCAGCGAAGCCATCGATTATATTTATCGGCTGTATAACAATGTCAACAACATTGTTGGCATGGCAATTATGGTAGAGAATACGATTGTGTTTGGCAATAAGTTCCGCTCCAGTTATCCGGAGATCGATTCTGAACTGACGCGGGCAGAATTATGTTATCGCAACGGGGAATATACCCAGGCCTTGACCCTTGCGATTGCGACCATCGAGAAGATTTTCCCGAACAATTATGAACAGATGATTAAGGAGAATGCGCAAAGTGCTTCCTGAAGAAATATATTTAGACAATGCCAGTACGACCAGGGTCGATCCTGAAGTGCTGAAAACGTATACCCGACTGCTTCAAGAAAAGTTTGTAAACAGTGAGAGTCTTTATGATGCTGGGGTAGAATTAGCCACAACGATGGAACAAAGCCGGGCAGCGATTGCTCGGCTGCTCCATGTGAAGAAAGAAGAAGTGATTTTTACCAGCGGGGCTTCTGAAGCCAACAGCATGGTCATCAAAGGGATTGCCTTTGCGATGATGAAGAAAAAAAAGCATCTTATCACCACAGAAATTGAGCATTCCAGCGTCATGAATGCGATAAAGCAATTGGAAGAGGTTTTTGGTTTCGAAGTGACGCGTTTGAAAGTGAATGATCAAGGGGTGATCCGGCTTGAGGAGCTAGAAGCAGCATTACGGCCGGATACAGCGTTAGTTTCAATTATGATGGTTAATAATGAGGTAGGGTCCATCATGCCAGTGGCTGCTATTGCAGAGCTTGTGAAAAAACATAGTGGTGCTTTTTTGCATATGGATGGTGTTCAGGCGTTAGGAAAAATAGATTTTGATTTGAGTCAGATTGATTGTGCGACCTTTTCGGCTCATAAGATTCATGGATTAAAAGGAAGCGGTGTGTGCATTCGCAAAGCTCATGTTCCGATCGTTCCGCTAATCAATGGAGGACAACAGGAATTTCATTTGCGGGGCGGAACAGAAAATGCGTTGGTCAATATTCTTTTTGCAAAGACCCTGCGGCTGACTTTAGAAAGAGCAGAGAAAACAAGGGCTCATTGCAACAAACTAAGGGAATTGCTTTGGCATCAGCTGGAGGGGCTGGATCAGATCGTCATCAACAGCCCAAAAAACGGGGTCTGTCATATCCTCAATTTTTCCTGTACCGTACTTCCTTCGGAAGTGATGATGAATGCATTGAATCAGCGAGGATTTTGTGTTTCAGCGCAGAGCACCTGCTCCAGCCGTTCCCGGACTCCTTCTTATGTGCTTCTGGCGATGGGAAAGAGCGAAAAAATGGCTTTATCCAGCATTCGATGCAGCTTTTCTGCTGAAAATACAGAAGCAGAAGTATTGGCTTTTGCTGCTGCTTGTAAGGAGTGTATAGAAAAATATGGAACTGAAAACTGAACTGATTTTGATTCGTTATGGTGAGCTTTCTACTAAGGGAAAAAATCGAAAAGATTTTATCAATCGACTGACTCAGAATGTCAGAAATGCGTTGAGTGATTTTTCACAGCTGCGCTATGAAAAGACGTTTGATCGTCTGTATATCCATCTGAATGGCACTGATGAGACAGAAGTGGTGGAACGGTTAAAAAACGTTTTTGGGATCATTTCCTTTTCCTGTGCAGTTAAGATTGCTTCTGAGCTGGAGGCGATGATCGAAGCAGGTTATGCTGTTGCTCTTTCTAGCCAAGGAAAAACGTTTAAGATTGAAACTCGAAGGCATGATAAGCAATTTTTCATCACCAGTGATGAAATCAATCGGGCTGTAGCAGCAAAAATCTTAAAAAATACCGATTGGAAAGTCGATGTCCACCATCCGGATCTGAGAATTCAAATTGAGGTTCGTCAGACGGGAACGTATGTCATGAAAGAAACGATCGCCGGAGCTGGCGGTTATCCGACGGGGATCGGAGGGAAGGCCTTGCTAATGCTTTCTGGTGGCATTGATTCTCCGGTAGCCGGATATCTCACCATGAAACGCGGCGTGGCGATTGAATGCATTCATTACGCCTCACCGCCGTATACTTCCAGCAGTGCTCAGCAGAAAGTGCTTGATCTGGCTTCCAAGATCAGTCTTTATCAGGGATCAATCAAAGTTACGATCATTCCTTTTACCGAGCTTCAGCTAGCAATCTACGAACACTGTGATGAGAGCTATGCCATCACGATCATGCGGCGGATGATGTTCAGGATTGCTGAACGAGTGGCACAGCAGCATCATTGCTTAGCGTTGGTGACAGGGGAAAGCGTAGGTCAGGTAGCTTCGCAAACACTAGAAAGCATGAATGCGATCAACCAGGTTGTTACCCTTCCTGTGCTGCGTCCGGTTGCTTGTTTTGACAAACTGGAAATCATCAGTCTGGCTGAAAAGATCGGAACGTATGAAACTTCAATTCTTCCTTTTGAAGACTGTTGTACTATTTTCACTCCGAAAAATCCTGTGACTCGACCATCGATTTCACATTGTGAGCGTGCTGAAAGTCGTTTTGATTTTGAGCCGTTGATTGAACGCTGCATTCGAGAAGCCCGTCAGATTTGGGTCAAACCAGGAAGATCGCAGGAAGAGGATTTATTCTAAGCACGCTTTGCGTGCTTTTCCTTTTTTTGCCAGCTCATTTAGAAGAATGAACGTTTTTTTTAACGGCATACTAGGCCTGAGGTGAAAAAATGATGGAACGAAAAAAACAGATCAATTATTCCTGCCCACCTAAGAAAAAGCCGGAAGCGGATGTTGAATTCGCTTATGAATTGGGTGCAGAAATCATGGAGGAGGAAGTACGAAGGAAAGAAGAGTATCTGCGTCAGCAGCATCGCGGGCTGAAGATGGAGATGGGGAAGGATCCTGACTTTTCCTTGGACTGCTGTCAAAAGAAGCAACAGAGCGAAGAACGGACAGCATCAAAAAAAGATGCCGAGTTCGCAGAGGAACCTCTTTTTAATCAGCAAAATTTTTATAACCGCCAGCATTGTGCACCCAATCAACCTCATTTTACTGATTCAGTATCACAGGAAAACGGAAAAAAAGGAAAACGCTAAAAACAGCGTTTTCTTTTTTTAGGCTTTAGAGTACAATAAGAGCTAAGAAAGTGGGGGTTACCATGGAAAAAATCCAAATGAATGAATTTTATCACTACAAGTTTCTTTCCCGATTGACCGCCTCACCTAATGCGACCCGGCTGGCCTGCACGGTGAGCACGATCGATGAAAAAAATAACGGATACAAAAGCAGCATTTACTTATATCGTGAAGATGGATTCATGAAGCTGACGGGATTGGATAAGGAAAGCTCTTTCTTATTTTTAGATGAGGATACCATTCTGTTTACAGCCGTACGGGACCCAGAAGATGAGAAGAAATTGGCTGAGGGCGAAGTACTAACCAGTTTCTATACGTTGTCTTTGACAGGAGGCGAAGCACAGAAAGCCTTTACGCTTCCGCTGAAGGTGACGGGCTATGACCGGTTAAGTGAGAACCGGCTGTTGATCAAGGCTAGTATCGATGTAGAAGCAGCAGATTATTATCGTTACAGTGAAAAGGAAAAAAAGACCTGGATTCAATCTCAGAAAGATAACGCGGATTATGAGGTCATTGATGAGATTCCATGGTGGAGCAATGGCGGGGGATTTACCAATAAGAAACGGACTAGGCTGTTTGTTTATGACCGTCAGGACGGAAGTTTGACACCGATTACAGAACCGCTGTTCAACGCAGGAAACGTGACTGTTTGTGCCAAGCGGCAGCAGGTTCTGTTTACGGGTTCGGCTTACAAACAAAAGCCGCAGTTTAAAGGGTATTTGTACTGTTATGATGATACCACTCGCTCGACAGAAATGCTGGTAGATGGAACGATGTTCCGAAATATTCGTGAACCACATTTTGTTCAAGATCAGATCGTTTTTGCAGCTAATACAGGAAAAAGGCATGGCAACAATGAAAATCCATATTTTTATACCGTGGATCTCAAAACCAAAACAATTTCCTTGCTGGCAGAATATGAGGATTCTCTGGGTAGTTCTGTGGGCTCGGATTGTCGTTATGGGGGCGGCGAGATTACTCGTGCTCAAGAGGATAAGCTGTTTTTCTTAACAACGATTCGTAATGACTCACATTTATTTAGTGTCAATCTGAATGGAACGATTCAAAAAGAACTTGAATTGGCCGGATCGATCGATCTGTTTGACTTGAAAGGTCAGAAGGTCTGGTTTGTCGGAATGCTGGAAGGTCGTCTTCAGGAAGTTTATGAAGCAGACCTTCAAACGCATCAGATCCGTCGGATCTCATCTTTTAATGATACAGTGCTGGAAGGAAAATATGTGGCTGTACCGAATAAAATGACGATCGAATCACATGGTCGTGAGATTGACGGCTGGGTTTTGATGCCAAAGGATTATGATCCAGCAAAGCGGTATCCGGCAATATTGGATATTCATGGTGGACCAAAAACGGTTTACGGTGAGGTTTTTGTTCATGAAATGCAGTACTGGGCGAATGAAGGTTATTTTGTGATGTTTTGCAACCCGGTAGGCTCCGATGGTCGTGGCAACCAATTTGCGGATATTCGGGGAAAATATGGAACAGAAGATTACGAAGATTTGATGAATTTTACAGATGCAGTCTTAAAGAAGTATCCGGCCATCGATCCTCAACGGGTCGGAGTCACCGGAGGCAGCTATGGTGGATTTATGACAAACTGGATCATTGGTCATACGGATCGTTTTGTTTGTGCGGCAACACAGCGTTCTATTTCAAATTGGATGAGCATGTACGGCACCTGTGATATTGGATTTTATTTTGCACCGGATCAAATGGCGGCGGATCCTTTCACAGAAGAGGGTCAAAGCAAAATGTGGTGGCACTCTCCGCTCCGATATGCAAATCAGGTCAAGACGCCAACACTATTTATCCACTCCAATGAGGATTATCGCTGCTGGATCCCAGAAGGAATGCAGCTTTTCACTGCTTTGAGCGATCGCGGAATTCCTGCAAGAATGTGTTATTTTAAGGGAGAAAATCATGAGCTGAGCCGCAGCGGAAAACCGTTGCATCGTACCCGCCGGCTCAAAGAAATTACGGACTGGATGAATCATTACTGCAAAGAAGAGTAAGAAAAAAAAGCAACTCAGCTTTAACTAAGGCGTCTTCAAGATGCTGGAAAAATGTAGGTCATGTGCAATATTGTACATGACCATTTTATTTCTTGGTTTGACAAAAAAAGTGCTTTTAAGCTCAAGTAAAGCTAAAAAGCACCTCAAATGAAAATATTTTTCCTTTTTAATTCTCGCTTTACTCTGTGATCGGCAGAGCAGATGAAGAGGATTCATCTATTTTTGTGGAACGAAGGGTATAAACGACGATTTCTGCCTCAGCTAGAAAACGCAGATCCATACGTGTTGTCCCGGTTCCGTTGGTTATATCCAAGATGGCATTATCTAGCTGATGTTTTCCGCGATAATATACTTCGGCATAAGGCACTTTGACTAAAGAACCAACGAAGGGAAAATAAATCTGTCCGCCATGACTGTGTCCTGCCAAAAACAGATCGATCTGGGATAAAGGGCAGTTTAGAATTGTATCAGGAGTATGACAGAGGATGATTGAAAAATCTGTACTTTGGATGGAGGCAAAAGTATTCTCGATTTCTGGATTTCCAAGCAATTCGCTATCTAAGCCTGCTAATACGATCGAGGCTCCGCTTCGGTTTCGTAGTCGGATCGTTTTGTTGGTGATGATTTCAAAATCGCCATCCGTCAAAATTTGACTGACCAGTTCTTGCGTCGTTTCGGATTCCAGGTCATGGTTGCCTAGAACGGCAAATTTTCCAAGGGGGGCCTCAATTTCTTTTAGCTGAGCTAAGATTTGCTGCTGAATTTCTTCAGATGGAACCAGATTGGAAGGATGATCAAAAAGGTCTCCTCCAAAAAGAACGATATCTGGGCGCTGATTGTTAATGGCCTCCACCACGATCTGAAATCGTTCTTCATTAACAAAACCATTGTAATGGACATCGCTGAAAAAGACGATTCGGATGTCATTCATTTCAGCTGGAATTTCATCAGAACGAATCATTTCCTGGCGTACCTGAATCGAACGCGGAGCAATCTTAGTCAGATGGATATAAAACATCAGTCCGGCAAGACACAGACTGAGAAAAAGCAAAAGCAACTTTAATATTTTTTTCATAGATTCACTTCCTTGTTCATTCTAGCATACTTCATATGGAATGTGTAGACTGGCTCTTTATCGTGAAAAAAAGAAAACGCTGATAGTTTTGATAAAAAAAGCTAAACTAAGGCTGAGGTGATGCTATGACGGAACAACGAAGAAATTTTTATCTGACTTATGCTTTTAGCTATTCCGTGGGGGCTTTAGGAACAACGCAGCTGATTCCTTATCTGAATAGTAATGGATTTGATGAGATGCAGAAAGGGGTTATTTTATCAGGAATTGCTCTGGTAGCTCTAGTCAGTCAATTTCTTTTTGGAGTTTGTTCAGATAAGTTTAAAAAAATCAAAGGGTATTATTTGGTTACTTTTATTCTTTGCACAGGAGTCAACGTCTTTTTGCTGATGCAGGCGATTCATGAGTTTTGGATTGCTTTTATGTTGGTGGCATGGATCGGAGGAGGAGCACGCTGCTGGCAGGGAATTCTGGATACCTGGATTTTCCAGGTTGAACCGATGAAAAAAGAATATCCGCGATGCCGGGCGATTGGAGCAGTGGGATGGGCCTTGGGCAGCTGGATGGCAGCATTGCTTTTATCTTTGGCAGATTTTAAGGAAGTAGGTCTGCTGGTCGGGGGATTAGGAGGTATCGGAATCTGGTTTTCAATGCATTGTCCAGAATGCAAACGGTTTTCCAAAGCACCGATGCATTTTAGCGATCTTAAAGAGCTGGTGAAAAATCGTCCGTATCTTTGCCTGGTCGCAACACTTTTGATCTTGTTTGCAATGGGCTGTGCGGATATTTATCTGGTTGTTGATAAAATTCTGGCTCTGGAGGGAACGAGTTTTCATGTGGGATTGAAATGGGGAATCCAATCTTTGGCTGAGGCTCCGGTGTTTCTGGCTGCCTCGAAGTTGACTCAGAAGGTGAAAAAGAGTTCCTTGCTTCTTTTTGCTTCAGCAATGTTTGGGCTTCGTTTTCTTTTATATGCCTGGATCAGCAATGTGTGGCTGTTGGTAGCGGCAGCATTGATGCAAATGATTACTTTTCCGCTGGCTATGCTTTGTTCAAAAGAGCTGATTGATACACTGTGTGATGAAAAATTAAAATCCACGGCACAGTTGGCTGCAATGAGCGTTTATATGGGAATTTCGCTGTTTGTGATGCCAATTTTATGCAACTGGCTGGCTCAGAAAACTTCCATCGATTTTGCTTTGCTTTGTGTTGCGGCGATGTCTTTTGCCGCATTGGGCTTGATGTTGCTGTTTAAAAGGTTTTCCCCTGATCAATAAAAGACAGTTTTTGACTCATAGAAAAATTCTGTGCTATAATTTTTTAAAGAAGGAGGGAGACGATGAAGAAAGCCTGCCAAAAATAAGAAATGGCGCATGATTATTTTTTTAGTGCGCCGGCAGGAACACTTCTTTTTCGTGATGAGATTCAATTGAAAGTCCAGGAGTGGTCCTGAGACTTTTTCTTTAAAGGGGGGAATTTTAATGGCAATGATTGCTTTGGATCATGTTTATTTTGAATACAATGGATCCTCTGAACGGGTTTTTGAAGATCTTTCTTTGCGAATCGATACCGATTGGAAGACTGGTCTGATTGGCCGAAATGGACGAGGAAAAACGACTTTGTTAAAGATCTTAGCAGGGGAGCTGGAGGCTAGAGGCACAGTGATGAAAAGTCAACCGGCTGTTTATTTTCCTACAACGGTTTTGCAAAAGAAGGTCGCGACAAGAAAATTGCTGCAATCGTTCTGTCCTATGGCAGAGGAATGGGAATTGTTGCGAGAGCTTTCTTTGCTGCATGCCAAGGAAGAAATCCTGGATCGGCCGTTTGATACCTTGAGCCAGGGAGAGAGAACCAAGGTTCAGCTAGCTGCCCTGTTCTGCCGTCCAGATGTGTATCTTTTGATTGATGAGCCGACCAATCATCTGGATATGGAATCACGGCAGATCCTAGCGAAATATCTAAAACGAAAAAATGGATTTTTATTGGTGAGTCACGATCGGGCGTTCTTGGATCAATGTGTAGACCATATCTGTGCTTTGAACCGTTCAGGAGTGGAAATCCAACAAGGAAATTTCAGCAGCTGGAAAAAAAATCGCGATGCCCAAAATCAATTTGAACTGCAAGAGAATGTAAAGCTAAAGAAAGAAATCGATCGACTGCAGGAATCTGCTTATCGCCAAGCAGTTTGGAGCAATCGCATCGAAGCTTCCAAGTATCATCAGGGACCGGTCGATCGAGGGTATATTGGAGCGCAATCTGCACGAATGATGAAAAGGGCCAAGAATGCAGAAAAAAGGATGAACGGAGCAATCGAACAGAAAAAAAAGCTGTTACATGATCTGGAATATGCACCGGATCTTAAATTAACGGTTCTTTCTCATCATGCTCCGGTTTTGGTCAAGGCTAAAGCTCTTGAGGTTGTTTATGACGGACGGACACTGATCGGCCCTTTGGATCTTATTCTTCAGAACCAGGAGCGTTTGGCGATCTTAGGAGCTAACGGTTCTGGAAAAAGCAGTCTGGTACGGTGCTTGTTGCAAAAAAGTGATCATTATCGAGGCCAGGTTTCATTAGCAAGCGGGCTAAAAATTTCTTGGGTCAGTCAGGATACGACCTTTCTTCAAGGATCATTGCAGGACTATACCAAACAGCGCAGGCTGGATCCAACTTTGTTTTTAACGATTCTTCGAAAGCTGGATTTTCGTCGTGAGCTGTTTGAAAGAAAAATGGAAAGCTACAGTGAAGGGCAAAAGAAAAAAGTTTTAATAGCGGCAAGTTTGGCAGAACCTGCTCATTTGCTGGTTTGGGATGAACCGTTGAATTACATTGATCTGGATTCACGAATTCAGCTGGAAAATTTGATCTTGGCAACACCGCTGTCCATGATCTTGATTGAGCATGATCAGCAGTTTGTTGAAAAAGTGGCGACGCGTTATTTAAGATTGTGATATAATACAGCCGTTGAGAGGAAAATCATGGAAAAAGTATATTTAATCGACTTGGATGGAACCATGTATCGCGGAACTCAGATCATTGAAAGTGCAAAACTGTTTTTGGATTGGTGTTTAGAAAAGGGAAAATCATTCTTGTTTCTGACAAATAACTCCTGTCGAACACCTCAGCAAGCGGCCGATCATATGTTGCGAATGGGTTATCGGGGCATTCGGCCGGAACATTTTTATACTTCTGCGATGGCGGCGGCGGATACGGTAGCGAAAAGGAGCGCAAAACGCCGAGCCTGGTATATTGGAGAGGAAGGAATGCGGGAAGCTTTGGTAAAGAAAGGATTTATACTGGATTCTAATCATCCTGATTTTTTGTTTGTCGGATTAAACCGACAGGCGGGTTATCCTCAATATTCCGAAGCGATCCGGCTGGTACTTAATGGAGCACAATTAATTGGAACCAACAATGATCGTATCCTGCTTTCAGAAACGGGTGCCAATGTCGGCAATGGTTCTGTCGTTGCTTTATTCGAGTATTGTACTTCGGTTTCTGCAATGAAAATTGGCAAACCGTATGCTCCGATTCTGGAGGGAGCTTTGCAGTTTTTGCAAAAGCAGGCCAAAGATGCAGTGATGATTGGAGATAATCTGGAAACAGATATCTTATGCGGCATCCGTGGTGGTGTTGAAACAGTTTTGGTTACAACGGGGGTTCATCGCAAAGAGGATATTGAACGGCTTCAGATTTTTCCTGATCATGTGGTCTCTGGCTTGGATGAGCTGATTGGCTAAACGATATTGTTTTCCAGGAAGGATTTGAGAATTGATTTTAATAATCAAAAGTCCACAGCTTTGTTCATGTGGACTTTTTCTTTTATTGTTTCTGATTGCAGGTCTGGATAAAGCGGGCGATGAGCGCTTTTTGTTCTGGGCGATGCTGAAGGCGTTCTGGATGCCATTGAACCGCCTGGATCCGTTCGCCTTTTTCGATTGCCTCAATAATGCCGTCCTCGCTGACAGCAGTGATCTGAAATCCTGATGCCAGCTGCTTGATGCTTTGGTGGTGATAGGAGTTGACTTCGCAGAAAGCGGGAAGGATAGTCGATAAGATGCTATTTGGGAAAACGTGAATAGCGTGAACGGTGGCCTGGCGTGAAGGCATGGGAATCTGTTTGTGCTGCTGATGAAGCAGGGCATTGATTTCTTTTCGCTGAGAAGCGAGGTCTTGATAAAGCGTTCCGCCAAAGGCGACGTTGATGCTTTGGATTCCTCGGCAAATACCAAAAATCGGTTTTTCAGCTTGATCAAAGGCATGGATTAAAGCTAATTCAAAACGATCAAGTTCAATCCAGGAAGTTTCAATGGGATAATCGGCACTTTCCTGATAAAAAGAGGGATCCAGATCTTCTCCGCCAGTGACCAATAATCCGTCAAAATCCTCTAAAACAGACGCAGGATCGGTTCCTACTGCCAGAATATAGGGAATTCCTCCGTTATTTAAAATGGCTTCGAGATATTCAGTGTTGTCCCCTTGACGAAGGTTGTCATTGGACATGCGCGGGGTTAAAGCGATGCGCGGTTTTTTCATTTTATCACTCCTGATTCTCTCATTATATTCCGACGTGAGCTTTTTTCCAACAGAAAATAAAAAATAGCTAGAGAAAAACCTTTGAACCTGTTCTACTAAAAAATTATGGCCTGTCAATAACCAGCGATAATGTCCCAAAAAAATAAAACATTAGCCGGACATTTTCCCTGAACATCTATTGAGACAATATCACTAATCAATCACAACCTGTTCTACTAAAAAAATTATGGCCTTGACTTTTAGAGGGTTTCATTGTAATCTTTTCCTAGGTCGAATAGACCGGTGAACGTGGTTTCATCCTGGCCGCTTGTTTCCCCCACCCATAACCAACGGTCAGTGATTACCCCAAAACAGAAACCACAGAGAAGACGCTTCGGCGTCTTTTCATTTATAGGAGTTTAAAATGGAAATTCTTGCGACTTTTCAGGATGATCAGTACCCTGCTCAGGAAATTTTACAACGACGTTTTACTGTACGCTGTTTGCTGAGGGATGAACGGGGAAGGTTTATTTTCAATCGGATTCGAGGAAAAGATCGATTTGGTCTTCGCAATCATCTGGAAACGATTGGCGGCGGCATTGAGCCTAATGAAAGCCATGAGGGGGCTTTACGAAGGGAATGCAGAGAAGAAGCAGGCTGTACGATTCAGGATATCCGACCGCTTGGAATCATTGTGGATCGTTATCATTTGCTGCACCGCGAAACGGTTTCTGCTTTTTATTCTGCCCGAGTTGATCAATGGCTAAAAGCACGGGCGCTGACTGTGCAGGAGCAGCGCTTTTGCATGACCTTGGAATTTTATTCGTTTGAGGAAGCGTTAAAAATGCTGAATCCAGAGGGGAAAAATCAGGTTGCGTTATTGATTGCAAGGCGAGATTATGCCGCCTTGATGCAATTAAAAAACATCCGTTGAATCACAGCGGATGTTTTTTTCGTACTTCATACAGGATCGGTCCACCCGGATGAGGACAATAGCTGCGAAGCTGAATGGCCGTTTGAGTACGGATCCATTGAAACAGAGCAGCATGTTCTTCTTTGCCTCCAGGGTGGCCCAGATAACAAGCCATTAATAGGGTCCCGTTTTCTGTCAGAAGATCTAACGCAGCTTGTACAGCTTGAACACTGGTTTTTGGCAAAGTAATGCAGGAGGAATCGCTGTGCGGAAGATAACCAAAATTAAAAACTGCACACTGAATCGGTTCCTGAACGATGTCCTTTAAATGCTCGTGCCCTGACAGAGAAAAAATCAAATTCTGAAAATCGGCACATCGTTTCAGCGTAGTTTCCATTGCTTGCTGCTGGATATCAAAAGCATATACTTTTCGAAAATGCTGTAGAAGAAAGAGCGTATCATTTCCATTTCCGGCCGTTCCATCAACAGCGACCCCTTCTGGATCAAGTGTTTCCAAAATCCAACGGTGACAGACCGTACTGACGGTGTCTTTAGGCATCTTTTTTCCCCTGCCAGGTGTTTCGAGCAACCATGGCTTTATCAATCTCATTGAGGACAATCGTTTTTTTGCGGATCCATTGCGGGCCTATCAATGTTTCCGGCGCACCATCTCCAGTTAATCGCTGCAAAATGATCGAGGCGGGGATCACTTCCAACTGACGGACAACAATATCCACGTATTGTTCTTGAGTAAGAAGCGGAAAGGATTCTTCTGCCATCTTGGTCCCTTGAATTAGATGCAGCATATGGATTTTCATGGCATGGATTGGCAGATGGCCCACGGTTCGTGCGCTCTCGATCATCATTTCAGCGGTTTCTTGCGGCAGCCCGTTAATCAGATGCACGCAGATTTTCAAAGGTGTCGTGCTAAGACGAAGAACAGTTTTTTTGAACTCTTCATAAGTATGACCACGATGGATATGACGAGCAGTTTCATCAAAAATGCTTTGCAGTCCCAATTCGATCCAGATTTCCTTTTTTTCTGCACAGGTACAAAGATATTCCAGACATTCTTCAAAGAGACAATCTGCTCGGGTTGCCAAGGCGATGGCTACGACTTCCGGCCGATCTAAAAAGGGGACAAGACAGGCTTGAATCTTTTCCAAAGGTCCATAGGTATTGGTAAAAGCTTGGAAATAGGGGATCGTTAAAGCCCCCGGCCATTTGTGCTCCATAAGTTTACGGCCGTTTTGATATTGGATGAGAAGATCCTCTGAGCTTTTTCCGGCAAATTCTCCGCTTCCGGCAGCGCTGCAGAACGTACAGCCGCCGATACCTTTGGTTCCGTCCCGATTAGGACAGCTGAAACCAGCGTTGAGCGGAATCTTTGCAACCTTACTTTTGAAGCGCTGAAGCAGATAATAATTCCATGTATGATAACGTTTGTTATCGATGGAAAAAGGAAAAGGATTTTTTTGTCTCATGTTCATCACCTGAAAGTATTATACACGAAAATTCAAGAGAAAAAGAAAAAAGGCCGAAGCCTTTACTTTTCTATGGTTTGAATAGCGATGCATTCAGGTCCGCCCTGGGTTAAAAAGGCACAGGAAAGCAACAGCATTTCAACATCCGCTTGGGGAATGACTGCTTTGATCCGCTCGATGATTCGTTCTGCTTGGGCTTGTGCAAAACCATGACTGACATAAATCTTATGCTGGACATTGATCTTCTTTTCTACCAAATGATTGAGAATAGTCTTGACTGCAAGATCGAAACTTCGTCCTGTTGCGAATT
Source organism: uncultured Erysipelotrichaceae bacterium (assembly GCA_944327135.1). Taxonomy (GTDB): domain Bacteria; phylum Bacillota_I; class Bacilli_A; order Erysipelotrichales; family Erysipelotrichaceae; genus CALVGQ01. The sequence goes on from CALVGQ010000084.1 coordinate 15,563, forward strand.
TGCCAAGTTGTTTCCCATCGTTAACCTGCATCATGACCGGCTGCAGCTTGAGTAAACCGCCCAGCTTGGCAGCAACAGCGGTGCAGCGTCCTCCACGACGCAGAAATTCAAAATCCTGTGGTAGCAAGAAAGAAATCGTAGATTCAATTTTCTCATTTAAAATTGCGGTAATTTCAGCAAGATTTTTACCTTCATCACGAAGCTTCGCTGCTAGCTCAACAAGATAACGGTGCGGTCCACAAAGGGTTTTGGTGTTAATGATGTGAATATGATCATTGGGATGAACACTGGCTTTTGCCCCTTCACATGAAGCATACGTTCCTGATAGCCCATCGGCCATACAAAGTACCAGGATTTCATCGTTTCGGTGTTCTTCAAAGTAATCAATCACTTCACCTACAGCTGGCTGAGAAGAGGTGGGAATGTTACCAGCTTTGATTAGATCATAAAATGTCTTGGCATCAATCTCTTCAAACTCTCGGTAATGCCGTCCTTGTATCGTAACTTGAAGCGGAATAACGTCGATGCCCAGCTTTTTTCCTTCTTCGATGCTGTACAGAGTAGAGGTGTCGGTAAGAATTCGCAACATAGATTCCAATTTCCTTTCTTAAACCATGAATCAAAGGATATAATACGCTACGGCAATAAAATGAAATAGCGTTCCCCCCAGTATGAAGCAATGAAAGAGCTCATGAAAGCCAAATTCTTCTGAAAGATTCGGCTTCTTAATTATATATAGTATACCACCAATTGTATAGCAGATGCCACCCAAGGCGATCAGAAATAAGCAAAAAGGTTCCAGTGCTTGATAAAATGCTGGAAAATAAAAAATTACGGCCCAGCCCATCAAAAGATATAAAGCAGTATAAAGAATTCGCGGAGCATTCAGCCATAAAATTTTGGCCAAAATTCCAAAAATAGCAATGCCCCAGATGACAGAAATAAAAATGGTCCCTTCTTGAAAATCAAGATAATGCAAGACAATGGGGGTGTAGGAACCAGCGATCAGCACATAAATCATCGAGTGATCAAGTTTTCGAAACAGTGTGTGATGTGGATGATCCCACGATAAAGTATGATAATAACAAGAAGCACTGTAAAGTCCAAATGCAGAAAGGGCGAAGACAACGCAGGATAAAATCGTTTTGATGGAATCATGACGCATGATTCCCAGGACAAGAAAAGCCAAGGCTACTCCTGCACTGACTAGGGCACCGAGAAAATGGGTGTAGCTGCTGATCGGATCCTGAACTTTTTTAAAGTACTGAAACATCATAACACCTCTAATCTTTAAACTATGTAATCTAGTTATCAAAACTAGATATATTATACCATGTCGAGCGGCATTTTCAATTCCTTTCCGGGGATTCACACAGAATCACATAATTTCTGAAGAAATAGTCTTAATTCAGAATCCAAAGAAGCAGCATTTTTATGAAATGGAATTGACATAATGCGAGAAATCGACTATGATTTACGCATACGCGATGAAAAGAAAAAGTAGCTGTTCAAAGTTGATAGAGAGCTGATGGTTGGTGCAAATCAGGGAACGTAGACAGTGAACTCGTCTTGGAGCAGGAACTAGAAAGGTTCCCGTATCTCTGCGATAAAGAGTGAAGGGCATGTCTTTGACATGAACTAAGGTGGTACCGCGAAAATTTCGTCCTTAGATGTTAAGGGCGTTTTTTATTGTTAAGGAGGAAGAGAAAATGTTTGACCACAAAAAGATCGAAGCCAAATGGCAGAAATACTGGCTGGAAAACAAAACGTTTAAAACTGATTGTTATGACGATTCCAAGCCGAAGTATTATGTTCTGGATATGTTTCCATATCCATCGGGGCAGGGGCTTCATGTCGGCCATCCAGAAGGCTATACTGCAACGGACATCATTGCCCGCTACAAACGGATGAAAGGATTTAATGTGCTCCATCCGATGGGATGGGATGCCTTTGGTCTTCCTGCAGAGCAGTATGCCCTCAATACAGGACACCATCCAGCCCAATTTACCGAACAAAATATCAACAATTTCCGCCGTCAGATTCAAGCTTTAGGCTTGTCCTATGATTGGGACCGTGAGATCTCGACGACGGACCCAAGCTATTACAAGTGGACGCAGTGGATCTTTCTGCAGTTGTACAAGCGGGGCTTGGCTTATGTTGATGAGATCCCGGTGAACTGGTGTCCAGAGCTGGGAACGGTTTTGGCTAATGAGGAAGTGATTGATGGAAAAAGTGAACGCGGTGGATTTCCGGTGATCCGTAAACCGATGCGTCAGTGGGTTTTGCGGATTACTGATTATGCAGAACGCTTATTAGAAGATTTAAAGCTTTGTGACTGGCCGCAGTCTACCAAGGACATGCAGATCAATTGGATTGGAAAATCCAAAGGCGCGCATGTGGTTTTTAAGATCGAGGGGCATGACAAGGAATTTACGGTCTTTACGACTCGCTGTGATACGCTGTTTGGCGCGACTTATTGTGTACTCGCTCCGGAGCATCCGTTTGTAGACGCGATTACGACAGCGGAGCATTTGGAAGAGGTCCGGGCATATAAAGAAAAGTGTGCTTCTAAAAGCGATTTAGAAAGAACGGAATTGAATAAAGAAAAAACTGGAGTCTTTACTGGTGCTTATGCGATCAATCCGGTGAATGGGAAAAAGATTCCGATCTGGATTGCCGACTATGTATTGGCCAGCTATGGAACAGGAGCAATCATGGCGGTTCCTGCACACGATGATCGTGACTGGGAATTTGCGAAAAAATTTAATCTGGAAATCATTCCCGTCTTGGCTGGCGGAAACGTTGAAGAAGCGGCTTGGACAGAAGATGGCATCCATATCAATTCCGGCTTTTTGGATGGGTTAAACAAGGAAGAAGCAATCCGGACGATGTGCAAATGGCTCAAGGAACATCATTGTGGTGAAGAAAAGGTGACCTATAAGCTGCGTGACTGGCTGTTTAGCCGACAGCGGTATTGGGGCGAACCGATCCCAATTATTCTGATGGAAGATGGAACGATGCGGGCCGTTGAGATTGATGAGCTGCCGCTGGAGCTGCCGGCAACGGATAACTATAAACCGAGTGCTGACGGAGAAAGTCCGCTGTCCCACTGTACCGATTGGCTGGAAGTAGAAATTGACGGCGTAAAGGGCCGCCGAGAAACCAACACCATGCCGCAATGGGCAGGCAGCTGCTGGTATTATCTGCGGTATATCGATCCGCATAATGACGCCTGTCTCTGTGATCCGGAACTTTTGAAAAAATGGCTGCCGGTCGATCTGTATGTTGGCGGAGCAGAGCACGCAGTGCTGCATCTTCTATACTCCCGTTTCTGGCATAAGGTCCTGTATGACTGCGGAATCGTTCCGACCAAAGAGCCGTTTCAGAAACTGTTTCATCAGGGTATGATCCTTGGAGAAAATGGCGAAAAGATGTCCAAGAGCCGAGGCAATGTCGTTAATCCGGATGATATCCTGGAAAGCCATGGTGCTGATGCGCTGCGAGTCTATGAAATGTTCATGGGACCTCTGGAGGCGTCTTTGCCATGGAGCGAGACCGGACTTGATGGAACAAGAAAATGGCTGGACCGGGTTTGGCGGCTGTGGATGGAACAGGATAAACTGACTGACGAGAATGATGGAAAGCTCGATTATGTTTATCATTACACGGTAAAAAAGGTTGGAAATGATATTGAAACCTTGAATTTTAATACCGCGATCTCACAAATGATGATTTTCATCAATGAATGCTACAAAGTTGATCGAATTTATCGGGAATATGCATTGGGTTTCATTAAAATGTTTGCCTGCTTTGCACCACATTTGGGAGAAGAAATGTATCAGGCGCTGACCGGCAAAGAGACGATTGCCTATGAACCATGGCCGGAGTATGATGAGAGCAAGCTGGTGCTGAATGAGATTGAGATTGTCGTTCAGATCAATGGCAAGCTGCGTGGAAAGTTCCATTGTGCTCCTGATAGCGAAGAAGCAGTTTTGAAAGAAAAAGCCTTCGCTTTGGAAAGTGTAAAGCAGCTGACCGAGGGGAAGGAAATTCGCAAGGTCATTTGTATCAAAAACAGAATCGTGAACATTGTTGTTGCTTAAGGAGCCAAATGGCTCCTTTTTTTGAAATTTGAAGGATTCCTGAAATTTCTTTTGATTTTTTAAAGGGACTCTGTTACCTTATTGAGTACGAAGGGAGCGAGCAGCATGTGGGATGCCATTTATCATCAGATCGTTTTTACAGCGGCAATTTCTGCAGCATTTACAGTGATTTTTGCCCTAGTGCTGGGAACAATCGCTTTTGGACTAAAAAAAAGCGGAAAAACCTCCTATTCCTTTTCGATTCAGCGCGGGGTTTTACCGTGTTTGTTTATGATTTATCTATTGACTGTGTTGGGACTGACGCTGTTTACTCGTAGCGGAACAATGGGAAATGCCGATTTGCATTGGTTTAGTTCATATCGCAATGCCTGGAATCGATTCAGTGCCGATTCCTGGAAGATGCCGCTATATAATATTTTGATGTTTGTCCCGCTAGGTGTCTTTTTGCCGTTGCTTCATCCTTCTTTTAACCGTCTATGGAAGCTGCTGATCTGGGCAGCGGCGATGACCCTGATGATTGAAACGGTCCAGCTGCTGACTTCTACTGGTGTTTTTGAAGTTGATGATCTGATGAATAATTTTATTGGGGCTTGGATCGGATGGGGGCTAATTAAAACAGTTTTACTTCTTCCGCAGCTTTATAAGGGGCCTGACCGTAAGTCAATTGTAAAAAAGATTTTTTTTGCATTATTGCCTTTTTTGATCGTAGTCAGCTTGATTTCTGCAATTTTTTGGCGCTATCATCATCAGCCCTATGGAAATTTTGAAAATGCTTGGATTTATCGTCTGGATCTGAGTGAAACCGTCTTTCAGGCTGAAACGGCACTCGATGCACAGGAAAGCATGGCATGGGTCTATCTGAGGGTCCATTTTACTCCCCGTGAAATGGAAATCTATGCTGAAAAAATCCTGGAGAAATTGAATTTGGAAATAATGCCGGTATTGGAAACCTCCAGCGATCAAGTTGTATTAGGAAAAGATGGAAAAAAAATCACGGTTTTTCCAGATGGTCAATTTGAATTGGAACTAGCTGAAGCAGCGTTAGCTTTTGAGCGCCAAGCTGCGCTAACCCTTGTGAATCAGCTTGGTTTTGAATTGAAAGAAGAATTATCGGTTTATTCTACTGCCAGTCAGACATGGGTCACCATTCCTTTTTCTTCAAAGGCTAATCCGGCAACTAACGGGACCGCAGTTTTAGAGGCTACTGAAACGCTGGAACTAGCTTTTTTTGGCTGGCATGTGCGGTTGGCCAACCGAGTTGAGCAAGTTAAAATCAAATCAGCTCAGGAAGCTTTCGAAGCGGTAAAAAGGGGAGAATTTCGATGGAATCACGAGGAGGAAATTCGAACTTTGACCCTGTTGGAATACGCGCTGGTCTATCAGCGGGATACAAAAAATTTCTATCAGCCCGTTTGGCAATTCACTGTTCGCATCAATGAAAATACAACGATGTATCTTTTGATTCCAGCAGTAAAGTAAAGGGGAATGCGGAAGAAATTCCTCTTTTTCTTTTTGTTTCTTTCTTCTATAATAATGCTGAGTGAGGGATGCTGATGAAAAGCCGATATACCGATCAGATCGATCCAACGTGCCCATGTTCGGACTATCCTCGTCCGCAGCTGCAGCGCAGTGCGTGGCTTTGTCTGAATGGCCCTTGGAAGGCAGTGTTAAAAAGCCGGCGGGGAACTGAGCAGATGACATTGCTTGTGCCATTTTCGATGGAATCGAAAATTAATGGCAATCATTCTCCGCTTCAGCCGGATGAGCAGCTGATTCTTTCCCGTGATCTGCCGATTCCAAAGGAATGGATGGGACAGCGGATCTTGTTGCATTTGGATGCAGTGGATCAGCAAACAGAAGTTTTTGTGAATGGACAGCTTGTGGCTAATAGCCGCTGCGGCTATCTTCCCATCTGTGCTGAAATTACCCATTTGTTAAAAAGTGTTAATACATTGCAAGTGGTGGTACAGGATCCGACTGACTGCGGCAGTGGGTTACGTGGAAAGCAGAAGCTGCATCCTTCAGGAATCTGGTACACGGCTCAAAGCGGAATTTGGCAAACCGTCTGGCTGGAACCAGTTCCACAAGAATATATTGAAAAGATCCGAATCCGTCCGTTGTTGGACCAATCCGCAGTAGAGCTGCTGGTGATCTGTGAACATTCTCATCCGATATCGATTCAACTGGAAAATCGCGAGTTTTCTGGTTTCAGTAATACACCGCTGGTGATTCCTTTACAAAATCCTCATCCCTGGACCTGCGAAGATCCGTTTCTTTATCCTTTTGAGATCAAAATGAAGAAAGATCGTGTCACGAGTTATTTTGGATTGCGCTGTTTCAGTGTAGAACAGGATGCGCAAGGAACGGCCCGATTGTGTCTGAATCATCAGCCGTTGTTTCAGGCAGGCTGTTTGGATCAGGGGTATATCAGCGATGGCATGCTTAGCTGGCCATGTGATCAGGCGATGATCGATGATCTGACTTTAATTAAGAAAATGGGGTTTAACATGATACGTAAGCATGTTAAAATCGAACCTTTGCGATGGTATTATCATTGTGATCGGCTCGGATTGCTGGTATGGCAGGATATGGTCAATGGCGGTGGCCGCTATTCACTGATGACGATTAGCAGCCCTCTGATTACAGGAGTGAGCTGGAAGGATCATCGTTATCGATGGTTTGCTAGAAAAGATCCAGTGGCAAGAAAAGCTTTCTTGGAGGAAATGGAACAGATGGTTGATCATCTGATTAACTGTGTTTCCATTGCCGTTTGGGTATTGTTTAATGAAGGATGGGGACAGTTTGATGCCCGTTTGGCATTTGAACGGATTCAGCAGAGGGATCCGACTCGGATTCTGGATCATGCCAGTGGCTGGCATGATCAGCAGATTGGAAATCTGAAAAGTCAGCATGTCTATTTTAAGCCATACCGTTATAAGCCGGATCCTTTAGGAAGGGCCGTTGTTTTAAGTGAATTTGGTGGATATAATCTGAAAATAAAGGGGCATACAAAGAAGAAACGAAACTTTGGCTATCATCGAATGAACAATTCAACCGAATTGGAGGAGGCCCTGACGCATCTGTATGAGCAAGAATTGCTTCCGGCTGTGAAGCAAGGTTTGGCTGCTTGTGTGTATACGCAGTTTAGTGATGTAGAAAGTGAGCTGAATGGACTGGTTACTTATGATCGAATGAAAATCAAAGTGAATCCTGAGCGATTGAAACGACTTAATCAGCGGTTAATCGACGCGGGGTCGCAAAAACAGAACTTCCATAAAAGCACTGATGAAAAAGAATAAGGGTAAACAGCTTGCCCCGGCTTAAAAAAGGAGAAAAAGAATGAAAAAAACCATAAAATTTTTAATAGGTGTGGCTCTGACTTTGTCACTTCTTGCCGGAATACCACAACCGGTTTTGGCGGAAGATCCCGGTTATTATTATCAAAGTATCGATGTTCAAGTTCTGGTCAATGAAAAGCGGGAATATCAGATCACAGAAACGTTGCATGTTTATTTTGAAGAGGAGATGCATGGAATCATTCGCAATATTCCCGATGAATCCAGTGCAGAAGGATATCTGATTCGAGATATTGAGGTGGAGGGCGCCCCTTATGTTGTCGAGGATACCTACAATGGAATCGATGTTCGAATCGGAGATGCACAGAAAACCATCCAGGGGGAAATGACAGTGGTGCTGCGTTATACGCTGAAACATTATCAGGACTATGATGAATCGGCAGATTATATTTATTTGAATTTGATTGGTTCTGATTTTGATTGTCGAACAGAAAAGCTGACAGCAAGCATTACTTATCCAGAAGCGGCTGTTTTTGAAAAATGTACGGTCACAGAAGGAGAATATGGGAATCTGGAAAATGAAAAAATAGAGGTATGGCAGGAAGCGAATACGCTTTATTTTGAATCCAATCGTTCGATTCAGCCTTATGAGGGCGTAACAGTTCAGATCCGTCTGGCTCCTTCGGCGTTTCCAGAAGCCCCGGAATATGTATTTCCTTATGTGATTAAAGAAAAAAACATCACGGTGGAAATCAATGAGGAACAGGATTTTCAGGTTCATCAGACAGTCGTGCTGGAAGCAAATGAGAACTATGTCTATTATCCGCTTGATTTGCAGATGGACGCTTTCGACTATGATGAACGAGTAGAGGTACGCGACTTTCAAGGAACTTTGGATGGTCGCCAGATTACCTCGGAATATTCAGTGTCGATCGATCATCCAGGCGAACATGTGATTGATCTTCACTATGTGATCCATCCTTTTTCAATCCTGCAGGGGGATCTGGATTTTCGTCTTCAGGACAGTTATGAAGATACACAGGTTCAAAAGCTGACATTTGCGGTTACATTGCCGAAAGTACGAACCTACGGGGTGACTTTTAACCGGTACAACGATGCTTTGGATTCGAGCCGATATCAAATCAAGGAGTCTTCCAATACGCTTCTTTTTGAGTCACGGTCTGTTTTACAGCCGGCGGAAGAGGCGGTTGTAACGGTTTATGTTTCTGCCGAGGATTATTATCGGCCGCTTCCTCTTTCAATGATCCTGATTCCATCAGGGGCAGGATTGCTGCTTTTGCTGGTGATTTATTTGAAATTTTTCCGCTATCGGAATGCTGAGCTAATTGCGCCGATTACGTTTTATCCGCCGCAAGGGATCAATAGTGCCGAAGCGGGCTATTTGATCGATCAGCATCTTTCTGATGAAGACATGACCTCGCTGATTTTTGGTTGGGCTGCTCAATCAGCACTGCGGATTGAGGATATTCAGGGACATTATACATTGGTTAAAACGGATGATTTACCAGAAAGCTGCCCGGCTTATGAGAAAAAACTGTTTCGGCAAATGTTTGAATATGGTGAAGCTGGACGAGTTAGCAAAGATGATCTGGAGGGCGTTTTCTGGCAAGATATTGCTCGTGCTAAAATCGCGATCCAAAACAAATACAAGCGGGAAATTCCAATTTATGAAAAAGTAGTACAGCGGGTTTCCTGGCTGTGCACGCTGGCAGCAGTGGGATTTCCGGTCGCAATGCTGATTGCTTTGCAGGCTTTAGATGGAGGGTTTGGATTAGGAATCGGCACCTTTATGATGACCCCGATCCTCATGGCTTTAGTTTGTTTTTTTATATCTATCAAAGTTCGGGAACAGATTGGAAAAGGTCTTATTCAGGGAATAGTGCTCTTGATGGCGATGATTCCATTGCTTGTTTTCTTGCTGATTTCAATGACGTTTGTGAAAGAATATCGTTTCTCTTTTTTTACGACATTAGGGGTTTGTGCTGTCACTATAGTGCTTGCTCAGACGATGCGGAAACGGACGAAACAAGGTAATTTTCTTTTAGGCCAGCTGACCGGTTTCAAACAGTTTCTTAAAACGGCGGAAAAAGATCAGCTTGAAATGCTGCTGGAAGAAAATCCCGAGTATTATTATGCGATCTTGCCTTATGCCCAAGCATTGCATGTCACTAAGATCTGGGAGGAAAAGTTTGAAGGAATTGCGATGCAGCCGCCTACTTGGTATATCAGCAGTTCAGATGTCTTTGTCATGAGCAGTTTCTATCGATTTACACACGATTTATCTCGAGAGATGACGGCTGGAGCAGCTCGTCCGGTTTCTCATTCTTCGGGCCATTCCGGCGGCGGGTTCAGCGGCGGTGGCGGAGGTTTCTCAGGCGGAGGCTTTTCTGGCGGAGGAAGCGGCGGCGGCGGATCCCGAGGCTGGTAAAATTCTGACATAAATCAAAAACACCTCAATACAATGTAATGAGGTGTTTTTAATGAAAAAATTAGCTTGTCTGTTTCTGGCTATCTGGCTGTGCTTTCCGACTCTTTCTATAAAAGCGGAAGAACCGGTGGAATTAACGCCTTCGGCATCTGCCAGCTTCCTGATTGATTTTGAAACCGGAACGGTGTTGTATGAAAAAAATGCAGAAGAAAAACATTATCCGGCTTCCATGACCAAGATGATGAGCTTGCTGCTTGTCATTGAACAGCTGAATTCAGGAGCTTTAGATTGGAATGATGAGGTGACAGCCAGCGCGCATGCGGCTGAAATGGGCGGATCGCAGATTTATCTTCAGCAGGGAGAAGTAATGACGGTCGAAGAATTGATAAAAAGCTCAGCATTAGCCAGCGCCAATGATGCAATTACGGCTTTAGCTGAAAAGGTGGGCGGAACAGAGGAAAATTTCGTTGCTATGATGAATCAGCGGGCACAGCAGTTGGGATGTGTCAATACTCATTTTGTAAATCCAACCGGATTGCATGATGAGGATCATTATTCGTGTGCTCGGGATATGGCCTTAATTGCCACGGCACTGATTCAAGAAGGAGGACAGCAGATTCTACAGTATACGTCCAAATACGAAGATTATATTCGACAAGATACAGAAAACAAGTTCTGGCTGGTGAATACAAACAAGATGATTCGGACTTATTCGGGAATGGACGGATTGAAAACGGGCTATACTTCTCAGTCGTTGTATTGCATTACGGTAACGGCTTTGCGAGAGGATCTTCGATTGATTGCTGTGGTTATGGGGGAACCGACCAAAGAGCAACGAAGCGAGGAAGCCGCTGCTTTGCTGGATTATGGCTTTGCGAGTTATCAGATGGTAACGGATCTGGAGACGGGCAGCGTGATTTCCGAAATTTCTGTCGAGAAAGGAAAACCGGAACGTATCCAAGTCCAGACAATGTCCCCGTTGCGGCATCTTTCTAAAGTTAATGAAACCATTGAAATCGTAGACCAATCCTATACAATTACCCGTCATCGTGCTCCAATACGCGTGGGAGAGCCAGTGGGCAGTGTGACTGTACGCTACTCTGATGGTTATTCAGCCAGTGCAAAACTGACCGTAACAGAACCGGTACTCAGTCTGGGTTTTACTGATTTGCTGCTGCTGACTTTAAAAAAAGCCATTTTTAGCTGATTTTCGCGGTTTTTAAACATTGATAGAAACGTGGGAAAGGCTTACAAAAAAAGAGTTCATTTGGAAATGAACTCTCTTTTTATTTGGAATAAATTACAATTGATTTTCTTTTTTTAGCTCTTTTTGACAAGTTTTGTCGCAAAAAAAACGAGTTTGTTTTTTCTGTTCTACAATGGAAAAAAAGGAGGAATACTGTGAAGAGTATCGTCAAGGATGGAGTCTTGTATTTTGAGTTCTCCGATGAGTTTGACAATATGCAAATTTATCAGATCAAACCGTTAGTCGTTCAGTTGATTGAAAAAAATCACTGTCCAATTGTGAAGTTTGATTTTAAAGAAGTCACTTTCATTGACAGCACTGGGATTGGCTTTGTTTTAGCACGATATAACCAGATCCAGGCATACGGAGGAGAATTAATTTTGAAAAATGTGAATTCGATGGTGAGAAAGGTTTTCGCACTTTCAGGAATTTTTTCAATTATCAAGGTGGAAAACAGAGAAAGAAAAGGGGTGCATTAAATGAACAGCATGAGCATTGAATTTCAAGCAGAAATGTTCAACGAAGCTTTTGTCAGAACTGCGGGCATCGCTTTTTTGATGCCCTATCATCCAACAGTGGATGAAGTAATGGAAATCAAGACGATTCTGGCCGAAGCAGTGGTCAACAGCATTATTCATGGTTATCCGGATCAGCCTGAAGGACGAATTGTTTTGCGTATGGAAGTCAGTGATGAAAAAGTCGTCACAATTATAGTTGAAGACCAAGGGAAAGGAATTGAAGATATTGATTTGGCCCGGCAGCCCATGTATACGACCAGACGGGATTTAGAACGTTCTGGCATGGGAATGACCATCATGGAAACTTTTTCAGATGATTTTACGATTGAATCAACTTTGCATCAGGGGACCCGGGTAACCTGCATCAAAAAGCTGGGGAATCATGAATGATGTCTTAGAATTGATTCGTGAGGCTCAATCCGGCAATGAAGAAGCTAGAACAATCCTGGTTGAAAAAAATATGGGGCTGGTTTATACGATCGTCAAACGTTTTCGTCAAAATCCAGCATACCAGGATCTGGTTCAGATCGGCTGTATCGGGTTGATTAAGGCTATCAATAATTTTGATTTCCAATATAAGGTCGCGTTCTCTACCTATGCAATGCCGATTATTTTAGGAGAGGTCAAACGTTATTTTCGGGATGAAGGACAAATGAAAGTATCCCGGAGCATCAAAGAAAATGCGTTGCGATTAGCGAAAATTAAGGAAGAATTAATACAAAGAAATCAGCGGGAACCCAGCTTTGAGGAATTATGCGAAGCCAGTGGACTGGAAATGATGGATCTGGTTCTGGCAATGGAAAGCACTCAATTCTGTACTTCACTGGATACCAATGTGGAACAAAAAGATGGCTCTTCTTTGCGCTTAGACGAAAAGATCGAAGATCCCGGGCAGCCGGATGTTGCTTTGCACTTGGCCTTACGGCAGGAAATTGGAAAGCTGGAACCACGGGAGCAGCTGCTGCTGTATTATCGTTACGAAAAAGAATATAACCAAAGTCAGATTGCCAAATTGCTGCATCTTTCCCAGGTCCAGGTGTCTCGCTTGGAGAATCGGATCTATCGAAAATTAAAGGAGCGCCTGCATCAGGAGGACTAGACGGAACTTGTCTTCAGCTTCAGAAAAATCGCGATGAAAATTTTGCAGCTGTATACGTTATACAGCGGTTTTCTAAACGAAACGGATCTTTCATTTGAATGTTTGATGAGCGAGTTCTAGACAGAATGGGGTAGAGAAATTTGACGAAAAGGCAGCTTTGGACAGTGTGTCAAATAGGATCGTTTTCTGAATGAATTAAAAAGGTCTGATATTTTTATTCAGACCTTTTTTAATTCGGATAATCTGCTTGATGAAAACTGCAGAAAAGATCAGGATTCTTTCTAAACAGATTATGAATTTTTTGTAAGAAAAGCATCATTTAAGGACATACTACTGTCAGGAGGGCTTTTTATGGATCAAAAAGAAATAAAATCGATTGTAGCTCAGCATCAGGTGCAAAAAGGATCCTGGATACGGAAAGCGACTGCCTTTTTTTCTGGTGGGCTGGTCGGTATGCTGGGACAAGGACTATTGGAATTCTATATGAATAGTCTCAACTTGACACAGTCACAGGCAGCAGCGCCCTTGGCAATGACGGTCATTGTCATCACGGCTTTAGCAACCGGGCTTGGTTTTTATGATAAATTGGGCCAAATTTGTGGAGCGGGCCTGTTTATTCCCATCTCCGGATTTGCAAACAGTTTGACTGCCAGCGCCTTGGAAAGCAAAAGCGAAGGATTGATTTATGGAATTGGCTGTAACATGTTTAAATTAGCGGGTTCTGTTTTGACTTATGGTATTGTGGCTGCATATACCTTGGGACTTCTGCGCTATTTTTTAAAAATTTAGATGAAAACATGGAATTTTCAGCAAGTTTACGTCCAAGCAGCAGCCACTGCTTGTGGGCCATTAGAAGCTCAAGGCCCGCTGGCGGGATGTTTTGATGTGAGCTTTGATGATGTTTATTGTGAAGAAAAAACGTATGAGAGTGCAGAGCGACGGCTGTTGCAAGAAGCGGTCGAGAGTGCTATGCGCAAAGCGAAGCTCTCACAAGAGGATCTGGAAGTAGCAGTGGGCGGTGATTTGATCAACCAATTAGGAACCAGCCATTATTTTATGCGGAGTATGAATGTTCCATTTTTGGGAGTTTACGGAGCCTGCAGCAACAGTACATTGTCCTCGTTATGCGCAGCAGCCTTTGTGGAAGGAGGCTTTGCAAATCTGGCATTGACCTTTACGAGCTCTCATAATGCAACAGCAGAGCGGCAGTTTCGTTTTCCTAATGAATATGGGGTTCAAAAGCCACCGACAACGACATTCACGGCAACTGGAGCAGGAGCTATGATCTTAGGCAGAAAAAAGGATACGATTCGGCTGACTCAGGGAACGATGGGGAAAGTAGTCGATTTTGATTACAAAAATGCCAATGACATGGGCAGCGCGATGGCACCAGCTGCGTTTGATACGATTCAGGCTCATTTTCAAAATACAGGGACTTCATTTGCCGATTATGATTTGATCGCAACCGGTGATCTGTCGAAGATTGGCCATGAGATCTTAATTGATCTGTTTTGCCATGAAAACAAGGATCCGTTAGGAAAGCTGATTGATTGTGGCTGCATCTTGTATGATCAGAAAGCACAAGCTGTCTTTTCGGGAGGCAGCGGTTGTGCCTGCAGCAGTTTGGTTACAATTGCCTGGTTGTTTGAAAAGATGCGTCAAAAAAAGCTGAAACGAGTGATGGTTGTGGCAACCGGTGCTTTGCTTTCACCGATTTTGATTCAGCAAAAAGAATCGATTCCTTGTGTTGCGCATGCTTTGGTGTATGAAAGCGAGGCAGAAAAATGATGGATTACGTCGGTGCTTTTTTAGTCTGTGGAAGCATTTGTTTAATCGGACAGATTTTGTATGATCATACTTCCTGGACAGCAGGACATATTACAAGCTGCTTTGTAGTGGTAGGGGCTGTACTTGATTTTTTTGATCTGTATGATCGGATTATTGATTTTGGCAAAGCAGGAGCCTATTTGCCAATTACTAGCTTTGGTCATTCGCTGATGCATGGAGTTATGCTGGAGGTAAAGGAAACAGGATGGCTTGGAATCGGACAAGGAATGTTCGCATTGACAGCTCCAGGCATTGCTACAGCGATTTTCTGTGCATTTTGGGTCGCTATCCTGTTTAAACCTAAGTCATGACTATTTTTTCTTCACATTGCTCCAGCACGATTGCATGGTTTAAGAATGAATGCCGCTGTTTTGATCTGACGATTCGTTCTGCTTCGGTTCGGGATCAGGAGTATATTTTGATTTTTGTTGGCGGTGTTACTGGAAGCATGGCGATCCAACCTATTTTGGAAAGCCTTTCCGCTCAGCGCTTGAGTCAGGAAATGATTCTTTATCCGGCGACTGTAACAGAAGCTGCTTCGCTAGAAGAGGCACTGCTTGCGGTTTTGCAGGGGCAGACTCTTGTTTTGCAAGAAGGAAAAGCAGTGGGATGGCTGGTGGATACCCGCAGTATTCCCGGACGTTCGCCCAGCGAACCGACTGTTGAAAAAAGCATTCGCGGATCCAGAGATGGCTTTGTCGAGCATTTGATGACCAATATTGGGTTAATTCGAAAACGGATCAAGGATCCACAGATGCGGATTGAAAGCCGCCAGTTTGGCAGCCGTACGCATACCGATCTAGCTATTTTTTATATTGCGGATTTAGTGGATGTCAGGGCAAAGGACGATTTATTTCGTCGGATGGATCAGCTGGATCCACAAACTGATCTGCATTCCGAGCGTCATTTGTGTGAACTGCTTTATGGGCAATCTTTTAATCCATACCCGCATGTGCGTTATACCGAGCGTCCTGATATTGTAACGATCCATTTGCTTCAGGGGAATGTTGCCATTTTAGTGGATCAAAGCCCAACAGCAGTTTTGGTTCCTGCGACATTTTTTGAAACAACTTCTCAGATTGAGGAATATACTCAGACTTATCTGATCTCTGTTGTTTTGCGTTTTTTAAGAACGTTTGGGGTTCTTTGCAGTCTGTATTTGCTTCCATTATGGATGATGGCTGTATTGAATCATCACAGCTTTTTCTTAATGCCGCAGACTTCGGTCACGAATTCTTTTCTGTTTGGCTTGCAGGTATTGGTAGCAGATGGTTTGGTAGAATGGATTCGGCTGTCTTTGATCCACAGTCCGCTGCTGCTTTCTAGTTTATTGGGAATGGTTGCAGTTTTTGTGCTGGGGGACAGTGCGATTGCTTATGGAGCATATACTCAGGAAATTCTCATTGTGGTAGCGGTGGTGAATATCGGAAATTTTGTGACATCCAGCTATGAGCTTTCAATGGCGAACAAAATCAGCCGGCTGTTTTTGGTTTTTTGCGGGATGCTTTTCGGTAATTTGGGCATTATTGTCGGAATTGGGGTGCATTTGTGGATTTTAGCTACTTCAAAATCAGGTGGGAAGCCTTATCTTTATCCAGTGTTTCCCCTGGATTTGAAAGAATTAAGACGACTATTTTTCGGAGATTTTACTCAATCTGGCCGTAAAAAAAACAATTAAAAAAGACTTCTGCCACGAAGTTAAAAAAACACTGGAAGAAGTGGGACCTTAGAAAAAAGCTGGTGTAAAAAGTCAGCTTTTGTTATAATAGGACCGTTGAGGTGGTAGCATGGCTTTTACTGTGACGGTGCAGCAGTTTGAAGGACCCCTGGATTTAATGCTTCATCTAATCCGGGAACAAAAACTGGATCTGTTTGATTTGGATATCAGTGTGCTGACCGATCAATATCTGCTTTATCTGAATCAAATGGAAAAAATGCATCTGGAGATCGAAAGTGAATATTTGGTTGAGCTGGCGACTTTGATTGAGTATAAAAGTAAAAAATTGCTGCCGAAAGATACTTCTGAGCTCGAAGGAGATTATCAGGAAGATCCAAAAGAACGGTTGATCCGTCGTCTGCTGGAGTATCAGCAGTTCAAGGAGGTTAGTGAAAAGCTGAGTGTGAATTATCTGGAACGGAGCCTTCAAATGAGTAAACCGCTGGCAGCAGAGGCCGAGGAATGGATGGCGCGCAATGAAGAAAACACCCCAGTTAAAGGAACCCCTTATGAATTGGTAAAAGCAATGATGAAATGCTTGCGGCGGGCGCAGCTGATGCGACCGATTGAAACCAAGTTTACTCAGAAAGAACTTTCTGTTGAAGATCGGATTTTGCAGATTCGATCCCGGCTGCTGACACTGCCGAAAACATTCCGATTTGAAGTTCTTTTGGAAGACTGCAATGACCTGCACACTTCTGTTGTAACATTTCTATCTGTATTGGAACTGGCGAAAAACCGAATTTTATTTTTTACGGTTGATGAAGAAGAAAACATATGGTTTAAAAGAGGGGATGCTTAATGGAGAATTTACAGGCGATACTGGAGGGCTTATTATTTCTAGTGGGAGATGAGGGCGTCACACTGGAACAGCTGAGTACAATTTTAGAAATCAGTGAGCCGCTTGTTCAGCAGCAATTGGATCAAATGCAGAAACGATATCTGGAAGAAGACCATGGAATCGAAATTGTTCATTACGGAGGCGTTTATAAATATGTATCCAAGGCTTTGCTGCATCCCTATGCAGAAAAGCTGTTTCAAGGTGCCAAGTTTCATACGCTCAGCAATTCAGCCATGGAGACACTGGCAATCATTGCTTATAAACAGCCGATTACGCGAGTCGAGATCGAAGAAATTCGTGGAGTAGGATGTGATATGATGCTGCGAAAACTGCAGGCAAGAAATCTGATCCGGGAAGCCGGCCGCTCGGAAGCTCCAGGAAGACCGATTTTATATGAGGTCACTCAAGAATTCATGGACAGCTTTAAGCTGGTTAGCCTAGATGAGCTTCCTGAACTTCCTGAATTTAGTAATGAAGATGACAATGAAAATCTCTTTGATTAGAGATTTTTCGATTTTTTGGGGGAGAAAGTGATGATTGTATCTTTAGAAAAAGTCAGTCTTGCTTATTTAAAAAAGCCAATTCTGGATCAGGTCAGTCTGGTAATCAATGAGAAAGAAAAATGGGGTGTAGTGGGAGCCAATGGGGCGGGCAAAAGCACGCTTTTAAAGATTCTAGCGCAGATTGAAAAGCCGGATTCAGGAAATGTGACGGTGCTTCCTTCGGTACGGATCGCCTATTGTCCGCAGATCAGTGAATGGAAGGAAGAGGAAACGGTTTTAGAAGCTGTGCTGTCTGGATGTGAGAAAGAAAAAGCAGCGGAATATGAAGCAAAGCGGATCTTAGGAAAATTAAAGATGGAAGACTGGAGTCGGCCAATTGCTCAGTGTTCTGGAGGACAGCGAAAACGTGTGGCGCTGGCCAGGGCACTTATTCAGCCATCCGATCTGCTGCTGTTGGATGAGCCGACCAATCATCTCGATCAGCAGATGATCTTATGGCTTGAAAAAACGTTGATTCGTTTGAATCAAGCTCTGGTGCTTGTTACCCATGACCGATATTTTTTAAATCGAATTACTGATCAGATGATCGAAGTGGATCAAGGCAAGTTATATACCTATGCCGGCAATTATGCGGATTATCTAGAGCAGCGTCAGCAACGGATTGAGCAGTTGGCCTCCAAGGAACAGAAGCGGCAGAATTTCTTGCGGAAAGAAAGTGAATGGATTCGCCGTGGAGCGATGGCACGTTCCACCAAAAGCAAAGAGCGCATTGCCCGTTTTGAACGAATAAGTGCGGAAGCGCCGGCTATTCAGCCTCAAAGTTCATTGCAGCTGGAATCTGCGGCTTTTCGGTTGGGTAAAAAAACGATCGAGCTGAAGCATGCTTCCAAATCATATGGGGGACGGGTTCTTTTTGATGATTTCAGCTATCTGCTTGGTCGTCATGATCGTATCGGGATCATTGGACCGAATGGCTGTGGAAAGACAACGTTGCTGAAAATGATACTTAAACAGGTCGCTCCAGAAAAAGGAGAAATCGAATGGGGGGAGACGGTTCGAATTGGTTATTTTTCTCAGCATTGTGAAGAACTGGATCCACAAAAACGAGTGATCGAGGTGCTTCAGCAGTTTGGTGAACAGGTAACGACTGCAACGGGGGAAAAAATTTCGGCAGCTAAGATGCTGGAGCGATTTCAATTTACTGCAGATGAACAATATACCCCGGTAGGTCGATGTTCCGGGGGCCAAAAACGCCGTCTTTCTCTTTTGCTTGTTTTGATGCAGGCCCCTAATGTTTTGCTCCTGGATGAACCGACTAACGATCTGGATGTCAAAACGCTGACTTTATTGGAAGCCTATTTGGAAGATTTTAATGGGGCAGTCTTGGCTGTCAGCCATGATCGGTATTTTTTGGATAAAATTGCGGATCGTCTATTTGTATTTGAAAAGGGTCAGATTCAGGTGCTGAACACTGATTACTCAAGTTATTTGGAAGAACATGAAAAAAAGACAGTTCAAGAAAAAAAGAATCTGGGAAAAAATAAAACGGTTCTTAAGTCGAAATCTTGCGGACTTTCTTATTTAGAAAAAAAGGAACTGGACGATTTGAACCGGAAATTGCCGCAGATGTCACAGCATATTCAGCAGTTAGAAAGCCAGCTGGCTGAGGCAGCGTCAGAGTTTTCAAAACTTCGGAAGATTTCTTTAAACCTGCAGCAAGCACGTCAACAGCTGGAAGATGCTACTGAACGATGGATGGAATTGAGTGAAAAGGAACAAGGATAAATGGGGAAAAAGGACGGCTTTTTGTAAATTAATCAAAGAAAATTCTTGAAAAAAAGAAATGGAAAAGCTATGATATCAATGTGAATTTTAAGATTCACATTACTTGTATAAATGTCAAGAGATGGCTGACACGTTTCTACCCGCTGGCCGACATAGCGGACTACAAGTAAACCTTTTCCCGTTTTGTTTTAGGTTTGGGTTTATTTGTTCAGGGATCGAAGGAAGAATGGAGATGGAACGAATGAATCCAGAAAAAGAAGCCAAAGATCCCGTTTTAAGCGCATCGTAACCATGCGTTTTTTATTTTGAGAAAGGGAGAGAAGGATATGAAGATGCTGTACGAGGGCAAAGCCAAACAAATTTTTGAAACTGAGGATCCCAACGAAATTATCATCCATTATAAGGATGATGCTACTGCCGGAAATGGTGCTAAAAAAGGAACGATTGAGAATAAAGGGATTCTTAATAATAAGATCACGGTCATGATTTATCGCCATCTGGAGGAACAGGGAATCAAGACTCACTTGATTCGGATGCTGAACGAAAGGGACCAATTATGTCGGAAGGTCACGATCCTTCCTTTGGAAGTGATCGTGCGTAATGTTATTGCCGGTTCGGCGGCAGCGCGCTTTCAGCTAAAAGAAGGAACAGAGATCCGCTGTCCGATTATTGAGCTGTGCTGGAAAGATGATGCTTTAGGAGATCCATTAATTAATGATTTTCATGCGATCGCGTTGAATCTGGCAACGCGTGAGGAATTGGATGAAATTTATGCCATGACTGAAAAAATCAATACGATTTTGATCGCGATGTGGAAAGAAATGGGAATTCGTCTGATTGACTTTAAAATCGAATTTGGAAAGACAGCCGAAGGAGAACTGTTGCTAGCCGATGAAATCAGTCCTGATACCTGCCGGTTATGGGATGCGAAAACGAATGAAAAACTGGATAAAGACCGTTTTAGAAGAGATCTGGGACAAATTGAAGAAGCTTATCAGGAGATCTTTTCTCGCTTGGAAAAAAAGGAGGCATAAAATGAGGCTGGAAAAGGAATATTTTCTAAGCGGAAAAATCAATGAGGAATGCGGCGTTTTTGGCGTTTATCATGTTCAGGATGCTGCTTCTTTGGCTTATTTTGGGCTGCATGCTTTGCAGCATCGAGGCCAGGAGGCCTGTGGAATTGCAGTGAGTGACGATCAGAATATTCGATGCGTTAAAAATCAAGGATTAATCAGTGAAGTTTTCAATAATGCAATCATTCAGGATTTAAAAGGACATCATGCAGTAGGGCATGTTCGTTATTCAACAGCAGGAGGGAATGTGATTGAAAATGTGCAGCCCTTGGTGGTGCGTGCACATCAAGGTCATTTCTGTGCTGTCCATAATGGACAAATCGTCAATGCCCAAGAACTGAAAACAGAGCTGGAAGAAGACGGGTCCATTTTTCAGGGATCAAGCGACAGTGAGATCATTGTTCATTTGATCCAAAAAGAAAGCGGAACGATGGTTGAAAAGATCATGAAGGCTTGCCGAAAGCTGGAAGGAGCCTTTGCGTTCATCATTATGACCAAGGACTGCATGTATGCGATTCGGGATAAAAATGGTCTTCGTCCGCTATCCATTGGAAAAATGGAAGAAGATGGTTGGTGCATTAGTTCAGAGACCTGTGCTTTCGAGATCGTCAACGCTAAATTTGTTCGGGATATTGAACCAGCTGAAGTGGTTCGAATCGCGAAGGATGGAGTGAAATGCTTTCATTATACGGATCAGACCCAGAAAAAAATGTGTGCAATGGAGTACATTTATTTTGCCCGGCCAGACAGCAGCATTGAGCAGATTAACGTTCATACGGCCCGGCGGCTTTCCGGACAGATCCTGGCAAAAAATGATGATGTAAAAGCAGATATCGTGATCGGGGTTCCTGATTCCAGTTTATCGGCTGCCATTGGATACAGTGAGGCTAGCGGATTGCCCTATGAACTTGGTTTGATCAAAAACCGTTATGTTGGCCGTACATTTATTCAGCCGACTCAGAAACAGCGTGAACGGGGTGTTCGAATGAAGCTTTCTGCTATTTCGGCGATCGTTAAAGGAAAACGGGTAGTGATGGTGGATGATTCTATTGTTCGCGGGACAACTTCAAAACGGATCGTTCAGCTGCTAAAGGAGGCCGGA
This sequence comes from uncultured Erysipelotrichaceae bacterium, assembly GCA_944327135.1. GTDB lineage: Bacteria > Bacillota_I > Bacilli_A > Erysipelotrichales > Erysipelotrichaceae > CALVGQ01. The sequence continues at coordinate 37,122 of CALVGQ010000084.1, forward strand.
GCGACAGAGGTTCACGTTCGAATCGGCTCAGCACCGATCATCAGTCCATGCTTTTATGGAGTAGATACTTCTAGTTATGAAGAATTGATCAGTGCTCGGATGAATGTGGAAGAGCTGCGACAATTTATTGGTGCAGATTCTTTGAAATTCATGACAATTGAGCAGATGGAAGAAGCCTTTATGACTCGTGATTTGTGCGTTTCCTGCTTTACTGGAAAATATCCTACTGCGCTATTTAGCTTTGCAGATCGTTTGAAAAGATAAGGAGAAAGGCAAATGATAGAACGTTATTCAAGAAAACCCATGCGTGAGATTTGGTCAGAACAAAATAAATTTGGGGCTTATCTGAAAGTGGAATTACTGGCTTGTGAGGCATGGAGTGAATTAGGGGAAATTCCTAAGGAGGACATCATCAAGCTGAACAAAAATGCTTCTTTTAATTTGGAACGTATTTATCAGATTGAGCAGGAAACCAAGCATGATGTTGTCGCTTTTACTCGAGCAGTCAGTGAAACATTAGGCGAGGAAAAGAAATGGGTTCATTATGGACTTACTTCAACAGATGTCGTGGATACTGCCTATGGTTTTCTTTATCAGCAGGCCAATCGAATCCTGAGAGAAGATCTGCAGCGGTTTATCGCAGTATTGAAGAAGCAAGCACTTCGATACAAAGATACGCCCTGTATGGGGCGGACGCATGGTGTCCATGCAGAAATTACCAGTTTTGGATTAAAGTTTGCGCTCTGGTATGATGAAATGCAGCGGAATTTGAAACGATTTGAAGCAGCAGCAGCGGAAATTGAAACCGGAAAGATTTCTGGGGCGGTAGGAACATTTGCGAATACACCGCCGTTTGTACAGGATTATGTCTGTGAAAAATTGGGATTGCACTCTGCGGCAATTTCTACTCAGGTGCTGCAGCGAGATCGTCATGCTCAGTATTTTGGTACGCTGGCTTTGATTGCAACGAGTTTGGAAAAAATGGCAACGGAGATCCGACATTTGCAGCGAACCGAGGTCCGTGAGGTAGAAGAACATTTCAGTAAAGGTCAAAAGGGAAGCAGCGCGATGCCCCATAAACGCAATCCGATTGGATCAGAGAATATTTGCGGTTGCGCACGAATTATGCGCGGCTATATGATCAGCAGCTATGAAGATGTGGCTTTATGGCATGAGAGGGATATTAGTCATTCCAGTGCGGAACGGATCATGGCACCGGATGCAACGGAGCTGCTTGATTATATGTTGAATCGCTTCGCCGGAATTTTGGAGAATCTTACGGTTTTCGAAGAAACAATGCGGGAGAACATTTATAAGACCTATGGTGTTATTTTCTCGCAACGATTTATGCTGAAGCTGATTGAAAAAGGATGGAGCCGGGAAGAAGCTTATGATACTGTTCAACCAAACGCAATTCGTTCCTGGGAAGAAAAACGTGATTTTCGAGAGCTGATGGAGTCCTCTGAAAAGGTGCGTAATGCCTTGAATGAAGAGGAAATTAAGGATTGCTTCCGTTTGGAACATCATTTGAAAAATGTGGATACGATTTTCCGACGGGTGGGACTTCTTTAAGTTAAAAAACAGAGACTGCCCATCGGACATTGAAGAAATAAAGGATGCTTCTATTGTTGGAAGCATCCTTTATTTTGATAAAATTCAGTAAACGTTATTTGCCCCATTGATGAAGCAGAGCGATGATGTTCATCTTGCTTTCACGAGTCAGGGTATCGGTAAAAGTTTCATAAGTCAGCAAATGTTGATCTGGTCCGGTGACATAAGGGGCATAGCCGTTGGAGTAGCAGGCGAGTGAACATTGAGAGCGGTCGATTTCTCCAAGATACCAGCTGAATAGTTCATTTGGGGCAAAAAGAATTCGGCAGCTTCCAAAATTTACACAGCTTATCATCATTTTTTTAGTTAGCTGTTCAGGGTGCTCACGAAGCTTTTCACGCATGACTTGCCCGTATCCGATCGTTTCTTTTTCACGTTCACTGAGATCCTTAGGCAACTGATTAAGATCAATCGGATCAAATTCATGTTTCAAATCAAGAATCTGGCTTTGGAATGAAAGGGACAACAATGATTTTTTGGCCGGTTCTTGGCGCAGTTCGAGAATTCGTTTGACCAGACGTGATCCTAATTCTTCTACCGCAGCATAGTCCTGGGAGGATCGGGTGAAGCGGGTACTGACATCGCCATCAGCACTTTGCATGAATGTAAAGAAGGTGGCGGAATCGATTTGACTCAGCTGGCGCAGCACATAACCAGGGTATTCCGCGCTGAAATAAGGCGTATTGGCTTGAAGAATGGTTGGATGAACATTGTGTAAGATAATTTCTGCCAGCGGCTTTTCATCAGACGAAAAATCAATCAGATCTAAAATCAGGGCATCAGCGGTATGATGACTGATGCGGCTTTTTCCAACTCCATCGAAATAACAGCTGCGGCGACTGACATAAATTGGCCCGACTTCTTCCGGCTTTAAGGAGCGGGCAGCTTCAATGACCGTTTGATAAATGAAAGCCCGATATGCCTCGTCTTTAGGATCGCCGCAATGATGAGAGTGAGTGCAGCTGACGGTGATTGTCAGCGGAACGTTCCATTGAAGAGCCAGCTCTTTTTGCAGGGCTTCTTGGAAGGAAAGTGGAAGCCCAAGGTTATCGACTGATAGGTGGAGCCAGCCTTGATCTGCTTCTTCCAGATAAAGCAGGCGGGCATGCAGATCATCATGGACAGTACTGATTTTTTCGGTTTGTGTAAGATGCCCTGCCTGACGGGTAGGAAACGGTGGATTGATTAATACAGCTGCAGAAGCGAATTTCATGATCATCCCTCCTTTTCAGATGAATTCTGTTTTTTTAAAGATTCTTTGAAGGTCTCAAGAACGATGCCATCCTTATAATAGACATTCAGATACTTGATATTTAAGGCTTTAGCTTGCTCATACTGGCTAACTAATGGGATGAGTGTCTGATTATGGCTGATTAAAAGATTTGGAATGATGAAATGACGGTTAGGGCGTGCTGGATCTTCTGTGATAAAAACTGAACCCAATGGAATGGACTGGAGTTCGCGATTTATTTTCTCATAAAACGTACAGGAAGTTCGATTAAGCTTAGAGTCATAGACATCTGCAGTAATTTCCCAAAGGACATATCGCTTGCCGCTGGAATCTTTGATTGCCAGGTAAGGCTTAGCCGAGCGAATGTTGGCAAGAGCGACCTGACCTTTTGCGGTCATTTTTTGAATTAATTGCTTATCCCAGTTGACTTCAAGCATTTTAAAGAAGAAGTAAGCTCCAAGGCTATACAGCATAAAAAGAATAAAGATGAGCATTTTATGATCTTGAAGCTTGTTGTAGTTGAAAACAATGATTAGAACAAACAGGACCAGGCTGCCTAATAGCAGCAACAGCAGCTGATTGAGACGCTGATATATTTTTAATTGCATGAGAATCACTCCATTCAACTCAATTATAGTGAAACTGTAGAGGAAAGTAAAACAAAATCAGGAGTGGATGGAATAAAGTGGGGCAAAAGTAAATCAAAAACAGATTATCCCATAATAGTTTTACTAAAACTTTTAAATAATGCTCTGAAAATACATCTGAAATAAAAAAAAGAGCATTTTTTAAAGCGCTTATATTTACCTCAAGAAAACTTGATAAATCTTCTAATGAAAAGCTTATAAATAAAGGTAATTTATCATCTGGTAGGACCAGTTTTAACTGACTGAAAAATGTGAAAAAAATGTAAAAAGAAGAAAAATCAATTTTTTTCGTTTTCACTTTTGTAAGCGATTCCAAAAAAATGTGCTAATTGTGTGAAAATGATGGGTTTCGGGGTTTACTTTTTAAAATCGGGAAGATATAATCAAGGCATAAGGAGGTGTTTATATTATATGAACACAGTATTTGTAGCCTTGCTGCTTGGTTTATGGGCCGGTGTTTCGATGGTTCTGAACCTGACTGGTCTGGGTGTACGTACAGCATTGATCTCGGGGGTTATCGCAGGGGCATTGGTAGGCGATGTCAATATGGGATTCCAAATCGGAGCAACCTGTACACTGATGAGCATCGGTTTTTACACTTATGGTGGTGCAACAATTCCTGACTATGTTACGGGAGCTATGTTTGGTGTTGTTGCTGCTGCAAACAGCGGAAGCTATGACATTGGTTTGACGATCGCTGTTACGCTTTCTCTTCTGATGACCCAGATGGATATCTTGGGCCGTGCTTCTACAACGGTTTTCCAGCATTTAGCTGATAAAGCGCTGGCAAACAATAATTTGGGAGCATTCGATCTGTGGACGCTGGCAGGTACCTTGCCTTGGATCCTGTCTCGTTTCATCCCAGTTTTCTTGGGTGTTCTGCTGATTAACAACATTCAGGCATTTGCGGATTTTGCAAACAACGTAAAATGGATCTCAGATGGTCTGTCTGTAGTTGGTAAAGCGCTGCCTGCAGTTGGATTTGCTCTGTTGCTTTCCTATATGGATATCAAGAAATATTGGCCGTTCATGGTGATTGGTTATGTCATGTTTGCATACATGGGTGTTGGAACACTTGGTTTGGCGATCGTTGGTGCCGCTGCCGGTGCTCTGTATACAACTACCCAGCAGACTGGAGGTGCTGAATAATGGCAAGAACAAATAAAAAACTGAGTCAGAAAGCAATTCGTTCCGCTTGCACCCGTCATAACTGGGGATTGCAGTGGTGCTGGAACTATGAACGTATGCAGGCTTGCGGCTATGCATGGGCGATGGAACCGGTTATTAAAGAACTGTATGATACGGTTGATGAACAGTGCCGTGAATTGGAAAGACATATGCAGTTCTACAACACCCATCCAGGTGCTTCTGCCTTGATCATGGGTGCTGACGTTGCTTTGGAAGAAAACTATCAGGGTGAAGTCGGTGACAGCTTGAAAGTTGCGCTGATGGGTCCTTTGGCTGGTATTGGTGATACGATTCAGGGTGTTTTGGTTACTCCAACCTTTAATATCATCGGTGCTTCTTTGGCAGCTGAAGGAAGCTGGCTGTCTATCGTTGCTACAACGCTTCCGATTTTGATCCTGTTCATTATCCGTTGGCCGCTGTTCAACTATGGTTATAAACAAGGTGTCAACGTTATCAGCGATGTCAATGGAGCAAGTGCATTGGATCGTCTGCAGGTTGCTGCAAGCGTACTGGGCTTGACAGTAGTTGGTGGATTTGTTCCTTCGATCCTGTCCGGCTTGACCATTAAAGATGATTTCTTAGCAACCGAGCTGACCAATGAAGCAGGTGAAGTTGTATCGACAACAGCAGGTCAGATTCAGGCTGGTTTGGATGCGATCCTGCCTTACATGATTCCTATTCTGGCAACAGCACTTTGCTATTGGTTGATCAAGATTAAGAAAGTTACACCACTTAAGACAATTTTGTTGCTTGCTTTGATTGCCTTTGTTTTCGGAGCATTCGGTGTAATGTAAAAAAGGCGATATCTTCCTGATCTGTCAGAGCATCAATGCAGAGAGGGATTGTCTTTTGCTTGAATGTTAAAAAGAAACCGCGCTGATGCTAATAGCTGCGGTTTCTTTATTCCCAGATAGGGAAAATGGCAAATCGAGCAAAAAGGGGTAATCTTGATCGTTTTCTAGCTTAAAATAAAAATAAGGATAAGGTAAAAAAGAAACATTTCGACGGGGAGAAAGTTAAAGCACAGGGCTGCATTTTATCCAGATTAAGATGAAAAGTTACAAACTTGATTTCTCGCGGTCAGGATGATATAGTTAGTTTAGAGAAACCTATAGGAGGAAATGACGAATGATTAAACACTTGAGAATTGACAATCGTTTGATTCACGGACAGGTAGCTGTTACCTGGAAGAATCACATTGGAGCTCAGGCAATCATCGTTTGTAACGATCAGGTTGCAGCAGATCCAATTCAGAAAATGGCTTTGCCGATGGCGGCTAGAGGATCAAAGGTTTTGGTTTATTCCATTGCCGAAACGATTCAGTACGCGAAAGATCATCCATCGGAGACAATGTTTGTAATTTGCAAATTCCCATCCGATGCTCTTCAAATTATTGAGTCTGGTCTTGAAATTGCGGATGTTAACGTTGGAAATGCAGCTCCGATTGCAGGGACAAAATATGTAATGGTTACCAAATCTATTGCAGCGACTGCAGAAGATGCAGCGGTTTATCGGAAGATTGCTGAATTGCGTGGCGGAAAACTTCGCAGCCGTCTGACTCCGGCAAACGAGGAAATTGATTTCCTGAAAGCCTTGGCTGACGCTGGCCTTTAATTTCAGTATAATTTTAGCGGATCAAGCGATCCGCTTTTTTTTGAAAAAACGCATCACGGATAGGAATATCTAGCTGTTCTAGTATTTTTATGATATAATAAACAAAAAGAGGGAGAATATGAGCGAAGAAAAAAGTCAGGTTTTGCCTATAGGTGAAATTAAAAATGAGGGGAAATTAATTCAGGAAATTTTTTATAAACCTAAAGGAGCGACAGTAGTTTGTCTTTTGGTGGGGCTGTGCTTTATAGTGACATTGCATCCTGCTGCCATTGCTTTGGGAATTTTTATTTTAGCGGTGGCGCTTTTCGTAATCTTTAAAATTAAGAATTATAAGACAATTGGAGTGTATGACCGTTATTTGATTATTTATGCAACAAAAGATCAGAATTATGCCCGTCGAATCGAACTAGATGAAATTCAAGAGTGGACAGTTAAAAGCGGAGAGGGCATTTCGGATGCTCTAATGCTGAAACTGCAGGACGGAGAAGTTTTATTCAAGGATACTTTTCAGATCGGTTTAGTATATAAATCTCTAAATAAAGTTATTCCAGAAAAGGAGACAAGAAAGATTCGTGAGGAGGCTAATAAAAAGAAGAAATTGAAATTCTCCTGGCCTTTTAAAAAAAGAAAATAAAAATGGAATAAAAAGAAAAGGATTGGTGCCATCAATATAGGATACCAATCCTTTTTTTAGATAGAACAGGAATTAGAAATGTTTTACCCGACCGGTATATTTTTCATAAATGGCATCATTGTTGAAGCCATCTACGTTCTGCGATTGGAATACATAAGGCTTGAATCCTTTTTCAGTAACGATGCGGATGGCCTCTGAAACAATGGTATTCAAAAGGAACATGCTGACAATGCTGGAACCAGGCCCTGTAAGGATTCCATTGATATTTAGCAAAGCATCACCGCTTGGAACACAGGTATCCACAATGATGTCTGCGCATTCAAACAGACGTTTTCCTGAAGGGTGACGGCTTGTTGAATTGCGTGATTGTTCGACGTTGGTCACGGCGACCGTCAGCACTCCTTCTTTTTGACAGCGCATGGCCATTTCGATCGGCATGGCATTTCTTCCGGAGTTGGAAGAGATAATCATAATATCCCCCGCTTCAATATTGTAGCTGTCATAGATGATATCAGAAAGCCCTGGCAATTTTTCAATGTTTCCGCTGCGAACAGCACCGAAACTGGTTAAGGTATCAGGATCCAGCATGGCGTCTACGTTTCCAAGACCGCCAGCACGGGCAAACAATTCGATGCCAATCATATGAGAATGACCTGTTCCAAAAGTATGGATCAGTTTGTCATTCATCATATTTTCGGCAAATTTTTCACTTAATTGACGGATCGTATCGGCATTAGTTTCAGCGGCTTTCTTTAAAAGCTCGCTGAGCTGATTCATATATTCAAATTCAAACATGACTATATCCTCCCTTGATATTGATGGATCAATGCTTCATTATGTTCTTTCCAGCCTTCTGTTTCAGAAGACCAAAGCAGTGGAACAGTTTTTCCATGAGTTTGCAGGATCTCGGCGATTTCAGCGGTCAATGATTGAGCAATGAAAGCGCCCGTAATGGAGCTGATCGAACAGATTTTTTCAATTCTTCCCGTTTCAATCAGCGCATCGCCTTTTGGCCCACAGTTGTCAATGACGATATTTCCAAGCTCGTAAAGTTTTTTGCCGCTTGGATGACGGCTGTCTTCGCTGGAAGTATGCTGCCAGCTGGTGACGACAATGACCTGATGACCGCGTTCCCGCGCAGTGATGGCCATATCGATGACGACTCCGTTGATGCCGGAATTGGAGATAATGATAAAGCAATCGGCAGGTCGAATATCATACAAGTCATAAAGCTTATCGGCAATGCCCGGGCGGCGTTCAAATACATTATCCGGGTTTTTAAAATCTTCTAGGGTAACTTTTCCTTTTAAGACAAAATCGCTGGTATCGATGCAGTGGATCGGCACTAAAGAGCCAGGCCGATTTTTCATTTCCAGTCCGAATCCAATGGAATGACCGGATCCAAAGACATGCACAACTCCGCCGTTTTCAATAGTTTCTGCGCAAATCGCTGCCGCCTTTTGGATATTCTCCTCTTCTTTATCAAGCAGCGTATCCAGCACAACCATTAATTCATCATAAAATGTTTCTAATGTAATTTTTTTCATTCTTGTCACCTCAGCTGTTCCAGCGTCCCAGATATCGATCGGAGATGGCTCGGTTATGGACGTCGGCTCCTTTCACGTTTGCGCTTAACAGTACAGGACACTCTTTTCCATTTTCAACAAGATAACGATAAGTTTCTGCAGTCAGCATCTGAGCAATGACATTGCCGCAGATCGTATTGACCTGAGTCATTTTGATGGTTTCATTCAGTGGTAAAACGGTATCAGGATTAGGCCCCATCACATCGAGAACCAAATCTGCCAAATCAGTTAATTTCTTTCCGCTTTCATGAAGGATCGGACTGGCTTCGGCCAGAGATTGGCTGACAACAGCAATGATTTTTTGATTTTTTTGCTTCGCCATCAGCGCGGTTTCCACGATGATCGGCTCATTTCCCGCAAAACTGATTAGAATAAACATATCTTCTGGCAGAATGTTGTAGATTCCTAACAGTTTATGAGCCATGTCGGGATTGTTGTTGAATTCAGGATCGTTTAATGTTTCTTCCTGGATCAGCCCACGTAAGGCGAGATCTTTCGGTTTGATTTGATGAAATGGCATCAGTCCGCCAGCACGATATCCTAATTCCATAGAAAATGCCAAACCGTTCCCCAAGCCAAAAAGCTGGACAACGCCATTGGCATCCATGCAATCTCCCATCATGCGCGCGGCTTCAACAATCGGCTGTTTTTGTGTGTCTTTGACTTCCGTGATATACTGCTTTGCGATTTCAAAGAAGTCTTTGGATTTAGACATAATCACCCTTCCTTTCCCTTGCTAAAACCTACCTTCATTATAGGGACTGAAAATGGTGAAGTCAATCAAGAACGGTCGTTTTAAAGCGCTTTCTTTTTTGTCAGAAAGTTCGCTTAATCCATGCATTTGTTATTCGAATATGATATGATAAAATCAGTTGAAGATCCAGGGAAGAAACAGGGTTTTCATCAAAGAAAGTCAGGTGAGAGAGACAGTGTTAAACTACAAAAAATTAAAAGAGCTGGATGGTTGGCTGCGTCACTTTGTAGAAGAAGGGGCCGCTCCGGGGATGTGTGCGGCGTTGGTCACTCCTAATGAAAAGTGGATGAAATGTTATGGCCTTCGACAGCTTGTTCCAAACCCGGAACCAGCAACTTTGGATACGCTTTGGGACATGGCCTCTTGCAGCAAGGTTGTCGTGACCGCAACTTGTATCATGAAGCTGATAGAAGAGGGAATGATCAGCTTGGATACACGGATTCATGAGATTTTACCTGAATTTAATCAAACAGAAATCACGATTCAGGCATGTCTGACTCATTCTTCGGGATTGCCGGCGGATATTAACGGGTATAAACAAATGACATCTGAGGAAATGATTGCGGCTGCGATGAAAATCGAACAAGAAGCGGAGTGGATCGGGAAAGTTCATTATTCGGATGTCAATTTTATCCTTTTGGGAATGGTGATTGAAAGGCTGAAAGGCTCTTTGGATGGTTATGCTAAAGAGCTGATGTTTCAGCCGCTTCAAATGGAAAACACGATGTATAATCCAGATCACTCATTAGCGGACCGTTGTGCTGCATATGAAGATCTTCCGGCACGCGGCGGAATTGTCCGCGGAGTGGTTCATGATGGAAAAGCATTTAAATTGGGCGGGGTGTCCGGCCATGCTGGTGTTTTTTCAACGATCGAAGATCTGACTCATTATGTTGACATGATGCTGAATAACGGAATTTGGCATGGCCATCGTTTTTTCAGTGAAAAAACAATGGAGCTGTATCGAACCTGTTTGACAGAAGGCATGAATGAGAAACGGTCGGTGGGTTGGGTAATTTCCGATCCCAATTATGCTTTAGGGCATCATTTCAGTGAGCACACCTTATTTCATACCGGTTTTTCGGGTCCAAGCATCCTGATCGATTTGGATCGTCATCTGGGATGCATTCTTTTAGCCAATCGAGTCCATCCGACACGTGAGAATCGGTTGATTTTGGAGGCTCGGAATATCATTCATGATGCGGCATATGAATGCCTGAAAGGAGAATAGAGAATGACGCAAAAAATCAATCTTACGAAATTAGAAACAGAAAATCAAAATACACGGACGATGGAAATCGATACGTTTTCCACGCATGAAATTTTAAGTGTCATCAACAGTGAAGATCAGAAAGTAGCTCCGGCGGTAGAAAAAGCGATTCCTCAGATTGAAAAGCTGGTGGAGGCTATCGTTGATCGTTTATCCAATGGAGGGCGTCTGTTTTATATCGGTGCGGGAACCTCTGGCCGTCTTGGCTTTTTGGACGCCGCAGAATGCCCGCCCACTTATGGAGTTTCCTATGAACTTGTTCAGGGCATTATGGCAGGGGGGTTTGAAGCCTTGTATAAAGCCAAAGAAGGGGCAGAGGATGATGCGGAGCTAGGGGTAACTGACTGCAAAGAAAGAAATCTGTGTGAGAAAGACGTGCTGGTCGGTTTGGCTGCCAGCGGCAGAACGCCTTATGTTCTTGGAGCACTTCAGTATGCGAATTCCATTGGGGCCTTTACCGGATCGATTGCCTGTGTCAGCGACAGTGAAATCGGAAAGGTTGCTCAGGTTGCAATCGAGGTTCTTCCTGGCCAGGAAGTGGTTACTGGGTCGACACGAATGAAAGCAGGCACTTCACAAAAACTCATTTTGAACATGATTTCCACCGCATCGATGATCCGACTGGGGAAAGTTTATAACAATTTGATGGTAGATGTGAAACCAACCAATATCAAATTGGTCAACCGTGCAAAAGGAATCATTCAGAAAGCAACGCAATGTTCTGAAGAAACGGCTTCCAAGGCATTTGAAGAAGCAGGACAGTCATGCAAACTAGCGATTTTTATGATTTTATCAGAAATGAGCCGTGAAGAAAGTGAAAAAATACTTTCCGATTATCGCGGCCATCTGAAGGAAGCCTTGCGCGCAATCGGAAAGTAGCAGTTAAATTTGATTTAAAATTTCAGTCAAGGTTGATGCATCTACTGCAACGTAGTGACCGTGATCGGCAAACTCTTGTTTGGCTGTCATGTGGATCTGCGTTGCTTTGCTTAAATCGAGAATTTTTCGAATATTATGAGCACGTACGCCGCCGCCGGGAAGAATTTTGATTCTTCCTTGGGCCTCTTCGATCATCTGACGCATTTGAATGCACCCGGATTCGATATCGGGGTAACGGCTTCCGCCGCTGGTCAGGATGCGGTCGATCCCCAAATCAAGACATGCGCTAAAGGCTTGATGCAAATCTGCACATTGGTCAAAGGCTTTATGAAATACAGCTTCTTTTCCGAAACGATGAATCAATTCGGTCATTGATTTTGTACGCAGGCGATCGATTGAATTGTCGGCAGTAAGAAATCCAAAAACAATTCCATCGGCTCCGTGATTAAGCAGAATTTCCGCATCCATCAGCATTGTCTTGAATTGTTCCTGAGAATAAACAAAACCAGCGGTTCTAGGGCGAACCATGCAGCAGACAGGAAGCGGAATCGCTTCTTTGGTTCGAATTAAGGTGGCTAAAGAGGGAGTGAGGCCTCCCAGCTCCAAAGCACTGTTGAGCTCGATTCGATCGGCTCCATGCTGCCAAGCGGTAAGACAGTCATCAAATGACCCGCAGCAGACTTCAATTTTGATTCCATTTTTCATTGTATCACCCGCTATCAGTATAGCATATTCAAAATAAGGAGAGAAAATAAGAATGATTCTTCAAAGCAAACATGTTTGGCTGAACGAGCAATTGGTTCCGGCTCAGGTGGAAATTGAGGGAGGCCGGATCGTTGCCATCCACGATTATAACCAAAAAAAGGTGGATGAAGATCTTGGTGAGCTTTGGCTTTTGCCAGGTCTGATCGATCTTCATTGTCATGGATTTAATGGAATGGATCTAAACTACGCCACACGGGAAGGAATTGAGCATTGGTGCCGCTGTTTACCGAAAGAAGGCGTTACTTCATTTATGGCGACAACTTCAACCGCTCCTGAAGAAAATCTGCTTCAGTCTTTTGCACTGATTGCAGAAATGATCAAAGCTCGTCCCGAGGGTGCAGAAATTCTTGGAATTCATGTAGAAGGACCGCAGATTTCTTTTGAGTTTAAAGGCGCACATAATCCGTATCTGATTCAGAAACCGGATCCGCAGCAATTCGATCGTTATCAAAAAGCAGCTTGCGGACAAATCAAAATGATCTGCATAGCACCAGAGATGGATCCGGATCATGCATTAATTCGCTATTGCTCCCAGCAGGGAATAAAAGTCGCGCTGGGACACACAGGAGCTCAATATGAAGAATGTGTTCAGGCGATGAACGATGGAGCGACCAGCTTTACACATACGTTCAATGGGATGCGCGGATTGCATCATCGGGAACCAGGAACGGCCGGAGCGGCTCTTGCTTTGGATAAGATGTATGCGGAACTGATTTGTGATGGCGTCCATGTTCATTTTGCTGTGGCTAAAACGGTGGCTAGGATGAAAGGGAAAGATAAGTTGATTCTAATTACCGACAGCGTCCAGATCAAAGGATTGAAACCGGGAATCTATGAAATGCCGGGCCGATGGGTCCAAGTTGGTGAAGATGGATGTGGCAGGCTAAAAGATGGACGTTTGGCAGGCAGTTCAAATCAATTAATTACGATGGTCAAGAATTGCTGGAAAACTCTGGAAGCTCCTTTGGCAACAGCCATTAATGCTGCAACCATCAACCCAGCTCGCTATTTGGGACTGAGCTCCAAAGGGTTGATTCAGAAAGACTATGATGCGGATCTGATTGCGGTCGATTCGGAGTTTGGTTTGCATCAAACTTGGATTGCCGGGAAAAAGATGCTTTAAATTTTCAGGATCAAGCTTGTTTAAGATCGTCTAATGTCGTAAATTTAAAAAAAGGATGTCCTGACAGAAGAGGCCTGTTCTTTGTTAGATTTGCACTAACTTTGAAAAGGCAGCATAAAGTCAGGACATTTTTGCTTGTCTATAGGAGTGAAGCGGCGTCTTTCTGGATGCAGTTGTTTCAGTCTTGTGTACAATCGAGGTGCAACTTTTTTCGAATCTGCAAAATCGTTTCTTCCGCAGTTGTCATTTGCTGAACAGTCATTCCCAATGCTTCAGCAGCAGCCAGATTGACTGGTCGGTCATCAACGAAAAGCACTTCTTCTGGAAGAACCTGAAGCCGCTGCAATTGAATTTTGAAAATCTCAGGATCTGGCTTGATTCGATGCCAGCGCCAAGAATACAAGGGCAGCTCAAATTCACGAAGAAAAGGATAATGCTTTAAAATATACGGTTCTGATTTTTCAGGCATATTGGAAAGAATTGAAATTCGGAAATTTTTTTTCAGCTCCATAGCGAAGGCATCCATTTTTTCAATTGGCTGAAGCAGTTCCATATATGTTGAGAAAACCAAATCGATTTCTTCTTTTAATTCAGGGGCTTCCTTTAGAAAAGCGTCAATCAGCTCAGCCTCACTATAAAGGCCTTGATCATAGTGCTGCCAATATTTTGTATGAAATAAAAGATCCATCGTTTTTTTCCAGCGTTCCGGGGCCATCCGAGTTTGGTAGTAAGGTTCTGGATCAAAGGTCAAAAGAACCTGACCCACATCAAAAAGTACAGTTGTAATCATTGTTTTTCTCCCTTTGTTTTGAGTATAGCATGAATCAGTCAAACGCGTTATAATATTTTCAAGAAAGTGGGGGACATGATGAAAACAAGCTATACCTATGATCATTATTATCGCTACCAGGAAATAACTGATATTCTTCAGAATTATGCTGACAAGCATCCCGATAAAGTACGGTTGAGTTCGCTGGCTAAAACGGAAGAAGGACGTGATGTATGGCTGATTGAGATTACGGATCGGTCTACGGGAGATTTCATGGACAAACCGGCCTATTGCCTGGATGCGAATATTCATGCAGGTGAAGTCACTGGGTCCATGGTAGCCATGTATTTTTTAGACACAGTGATGAGCAATCTGGAAGAGCCGGAAATTGCCTCCATGCTTCGCGAGGTGACTTTATATGTGATTCCGCGGATCACTCCGGATGGATCGGAATGTTATCTGACGACTTCTGAGCAGCTGCGTTCTGTTAACCGGCCTTATCCTTTTGATGAAGTGATGCCAGGTTTAATACCGGCAGATCTTGATGGAGATGGCGTGATTCGAAAGATGCGGATCAAGAGTCCATATGGCGCCTGGAAAAAATGTCCAGACGATGACCGTCTGATGCTGAAACGGCGGCCGGATGATTTGGATGGGGAATTTTACAATGTTTTTCAAGAAGGCTGGATCGAAGATTTTGATGGGTTAAACATTGAGCCTGCTCCGGCGAAATGGGGCAATGATTTCAACCGTAATTTTCCATGCAATTGGGCTTCAGAAAATGTTCAGCGCGGAGCTGGCAAATACCCGCTTGCTCATCCAGAAACACGTGCTTTGGCCGATTTTATTCAGTCCCATGACAACATTGGCAGCATTGTGAATATGCATACGATGGGCGGTCAGGTTTTGTTTCCACCAGGACTAAAATCTGCTAAGCAAGCGGATCGTAAAGATATGGAACGCTATCGGGTTATCGGGAAAATGGCAACTGAGGAGAACACCTTTCCGGTGCTGAATGTTAAAGATGAATATTGTCAGGAAGGAACACCGGGCTTATCTGGCTTGTTTGATGATTTTAATCATTTTCAGATGGGATTGGTAAACTATACGATTGAATGCTGGGATCTGAACCCAAAAATCGGAGTTGAGCCCGTCTGGCCGCCAAAGGAATCAATCAGCGATGAAGAACAGGAAGAAAATGCCCGTAAGCTGGTCCAATGGGTTGATGAGCAGTTGGGTGGGGAAGGAATCCAGCCGTGGACCCCTTTTGATCATCCACAGCTGGGTGAAGTCGAAATCGGCGGTATTGACTATAAAACCGTCATTCAGAACTGTCCAATCAAGTTTCTTCCTCAAGAGGTAGAAAAGCATACTCGTTTTCTGCTTCGCCAGATCAAAACACTGCCCCGTCTGATTTTTACTGAACTAAAAACAGAGCGAGTTAATGAAGAAGTTGTACGAATTGAAGCGACTATTGCGAATCGCAGCTATCTTCCGACTTACATTACCGCAGAAGGGCTGAAATTGAAAACGGCGAAAGAAATTGAAGTGACGCTGGAAGGGGAAATGATTGAACTGATCGAAGGAAAAAAAACACAGAAAATCGGTCATTTGGAAGGTTTCAGCGGAATTGAGGCGACGCTGTCTCATACTGGCCCGCAAAGCGTAATTCGTCGTCCTTGTGCTAAACGGGTCAGCTGGGTCATTAAGGCTAAAGAGGGAGCGCTGATTACTTTGAAAGCCTTCAGTAATAAAACCGGAAAAATTCAAGCGCAAATTGAATGCTAGGGCATGCATAGGCATGCCTTTTTCAATTTTATGAAAAAGGCTGATGAAACCGCTTGAAACATCATGAAAGCCAGTGTAAAATTATTTCATTGGAGGATGGATTTATGGAGAAAATTACAACCGAATTGTTTCGAAAGTACCGTATTCCGGGAGCGGTCCAATGGTCACCGAATGCTGAACGGGCGGCTTTGGTGCTACAAACTGTGAATGGGGAAGAAGATACCTATAATAACAATATTTGGGTCATGGAAAACGAGCAGTTCCGTCAGGTTACTGGTTTTGACAAGGAAAGCAGTTTTATCTGGGATGATGATACGACCCTGCTGTTTCCGACACTGCGTCAAAAAAGCGATCAGAAAAAAGTAGAAGAGGGAGAAGAACTCACTGTCTTCTATCGGCTGAATCTGGAAGGCGGGGAAGCGGTGGAAGCATTCCGACTGCCGCTTCGGGTCAGTAAAATCGAAAAAATCAAAGAAGGGAAATATCTGATTCTTGCCCGTTGCGATGCCAATGTTCCGGATTATTATCAGATGAGTGAAGAAGAACGTCGAAAAGTTCAGGAAGATCGAAAGAAAAATGCCGATTTTCCGGTTTTGGATGAAGCGCCTTTCTGGAGCAATGGAACGGTAGGCTTTGTCAATAAAATTCGGACGCGCTTATTTTTCTATGAGGAAAAAGAAAATTGCTTAACGGCCGGCAGTGCACCATTGGTTCAGGTAGGAAGCACAGCAGTCATCGGGGATGAAATTTATTACTGCGGAACCGAATATTCAGCCAAAGTTCCGCTTCCAAACGATGTCTGGTGTTTTGATACAGTTTCTAAAACAGTTCGTCAGGTTTATAAGAATGATCGTTTTTATAATCGTGCTCAATCGATTGCGGCCCTTGATGATCAGCTGATTTTTATGGCATCGACCATTGAAAAATGGGGACAGAACACTCATCCTGATTTCTGGATCATGGATAAACA
Organism: uncultured Erysipelotrichaceae bacterium; assembly: GCA_944327135.1. Taxonomy (GTDB): domain Bacteria; phylum Bacillota_I; class Bacilli_A; order Erysipelotrichales; family Erysipelotrichaceae; genus CALVGQ01. The sequence continues at coordinate 53,951 of CALVGQ010000084.1, forward strand.
AAGCGGTGAATTGCAGTTGATGCATGAGGCAGATTATTCTTTTTATGATCTTAAACAGCGTACTGGAAGATTAATTTTTAATGGTCAATGCCGAATTTCTACTAATCTTTTTGAAGTCACTCCATCCAAAATTCAGCAGCTGACGGAATGGGATGGTCAGATTACCAGTTTTGATGAATGCTGCGGGAAAATCATCCTGATCGGAAAACAGGGAACTTGTCTGGATGAAGTTTATCTGGTAGATGAGACCAAGACCCCGCGGCGCATCAGTCATTTCAATGATGAACTGCTGAAGGACCGTTATGTTGGTGCCTGCGAGCCAATCACTATTTCTAGCCATGATTGGGAAGTTGATGGCTGGGTGATTAAACCAATTGATTTTGACCCAAACAAACGTTATCCAGCAATTCTGACGATTCACGGAGGACCTAAAGGAGCTTATCGCGGTGTGTATGCGCATGAAATGCAACAATGGGCTTCGGAAGGATATTTTGTTTTATTCTGCAATCCGATCGGTTCAGATGGGCGCGGTAATCAGTTTGCCGAGATCCGAAAGCTGCATGGTACGGTCGATTATGAAGACATCATGAACTTTACGGATGAGGTATTGCGCCGATATCCACAGATTGATGAACGGCGTATGGGCGTTACTGGCGTCTCTTACGGTGGCTATATGACTAACTGGATCATTGGTCATACTCATCGTTTTGCGGCAGCTAGCAGCCAATGTTCTGTTGTGAACTGGGTTTCGATGTATGGTGTTTCTGATATCAGCATGCATTTTGTTCCGGATCAAATGGATGGTTCGATTTTTGATTCCATTGAAACGTATTGGGATCATTCCCCACTGAAATATGCTTGCAATGTTACGACCCCGACGCTGTTTATTCAGCCTTTAGAAGACTATCGCTGTCATTTGTCTGATGGACTTCAGATGATTACGGCCTTGATTGACCGAGGAGTAGAAACGCGAGTCTGCTGCTTTAAGGGCGATCATCATGGTCTAAATGCGATGGGCAAGCCATCTCATCGAGAACGTTCCTACCAAGAAACCTTAAACTGGATGAATGCGCATTTGAAAAACAATTGAGTGGGAATAAAAAAGCCGACTTTCTTACAGTCGGTTTTTTCTGCCCTGGGCCAGGGAGTATCGAATAGCATAAATTGAACTTTGCACCGAAACTTCAGAATTATAAGGTAAAAAGAACTGAATAGATTGAGCTGTAAAGAAAAAGCTTTCTGCTTAGGATAAGCAGGAAGCTTTTTCATAGATATTAGCAATCAAAGTTCATGAATGAGAATGTTGTTTTCACGATCTGGGCCCACTGAGACCAAAGAAATCCGGCATCCGCAGAAATCTTCAATGAGTTTAAGATAATTCTGACAGTTTTTAGGCAGTTCTTCCCATTTGCGAATGTGGCTGATATCTTCTTTCCATCCATCCATTATCTGGTAGACTGGTTCAGCTTTTCCATATTCCTCCAAAGAAGCGGGAATCGAAGTTACGATCTTGTCATCAATGCGATATCCGATACAGACTGGCAGCTTTTCAATTCCTGTTAGAACGTCGATTTTGGTAACGACCAAATCAGTAAGGCCGTTGATTCGGACCGCTTGTTTTACAACATTGAGATCCAGCCATCCACAGCGGCGCGGACGTCCGGTCGTTGCACCAAATTCCCCGCCGGTTTGACGTATTTTTTCTCCCATTTCATCGAGCAGCTCAGTAACAAAAGGTCCTTCTCCAACCCGCGTACTGTATGCTTTGACAACACCAATGATCGTTGTCAGACTGCGCGGACTGACGCCAGCTCCTTCACAGACCCCGGCAGAGGTTGGGGAACTAGATGTAACATAAGGATAGGTACCATAATTTATATCAAGCATGTTGGCCTGAGCCCCTTCAAATAGAATATTTTGATGAGCGTCCATTGCTTCATTAATTTCGGTAACCGAATCAATAATGCGAGGGAGCAGTTTTTTACGGACATCTGCAAATTTTTCGGCGAGCTCTTCAAAATTGTAGGGCTGTTCATCATATAGTTTTACAATTTGTTCATTTTTAATTTCCAGTGTCGTTTTTAGCTTTTTCTTGAATTCTTCAAAATTGACCAGATCGCAGACCCGAAGACCAATCCGAGTATATTTATCAGCATAGCATGGCCCGATACCACGCTTGGTTGTTCCAATCTTGTTTCCTCCTAAACGGGCTTCCTGTAATTCATCCAATTTAATATGATACGGCATGATCAGATGTGCACGATCACTGATTTTAACATGATCGGTCGGCAATCCTTTTTCTTCCAAGACACGGATTTCATCCAGCAAAACAAAAGGATCAACAACCACTCCTGGTCCAATAATACAGGTCGCTTTTGGATTGAGTACTCCAGAAGGAAGCAGATGGAGTACATTCTTTTCACCATTGACTACAACGGTGTGCCCAGCATTGTTTCCCCCTTGAAAGCGGACGACATAATCCATCTTTTGAGTCAGGACATCAACGATTTTTCCTTTTCCTTCATCGCCCCATTGAGCGCCAACTACTACATAACTAGCCATTTTTGCATCTCTCCTTTAAATCCGTGTCTATTCTATCATAGTTGTTCGTTCAGGGACAGCTCTATTTGATGAAATTTTTGAGCTTGAGATTTGATAATAAGACTGCTTCCAGGTATAATAAAGAATGTGAAAGAAGGGGTTTTATGTCAGAAAACTGTAATCATCACTGCGCTTCCTGCAGTGCGAACTGTTCAGAAAGAACACAGGAATCGCTGTTAGTCAAACCAAATCCAAAAAGTAAAATCCGAAAGATTATCGGTGTTATCAGTGGAAAGGGCGGAGTGGGAAAAAGCCTAGTCACATCTATGCTGGCAGTGGCGGCTCAACGAAGCGGGAAAAAGGCGGCAATTTTGGATGGCGATATTACCGGACCTTCGATTGCGAAGGTATTTGGAATTCATCAGAGTGCTTATGGAACCGAAGAGGGGATCCTTCCGGCTTTGACAGCGACAGGAATTCAGATCATGAGCACCAATCTGCTGCTGGAAGAAGAAACACAGCCGGTGCTTTATCGGGGACCGATTTTAGCCTCGATGGTGAAGCAGTTTTATACAGATGTGATCTGGGATGATGTGGATGTGATGTTTGTGGATATGCCGCCGGGAACTGGAGATGTAGCATTGACTGTTTTTCAGTCGCTTCCAATTGATGGAATTGTGATGGTGACTTCGCCGCAGGAACTGGTTGGAATGATTGTTGAAAAAGCAGTCAACATGGCTAAGATGATGGAGATTCCAGTATTGGGAATCATTGAAAATATGAGCTATTTGGAGTGTGAAGAATGTCATCACCGGATTGAGGTATTTGGTCCAAGCCATGTGGAAGAAATCGCTGGACGGTATGGATTGAGCGTTCTTGGTAAGCTTCCGATTGATCCGCTTTTTGCTGGTCTTTGCGATGCGGGCAATATTGAGAGTATTCCGGAAAATTACGGGAAGGAAATTTTAGCAGCACTTTCACTGGATTGAATAGGTTTATGAGGCGCTGATAGAACAGATCAGCGCCTTTTTGAAGAATCCATACTGAAATTCACAGAGACTTCACAGAAATAACGTACAGTTAACAAAACGAGGTGAGGAACGTGGCAAAAATACTCGTAGTGGATGATGAATTAAAAATTCGCGAGATGATTTGTAAATATGCAAAATATGAGGGATTTGAAACAGAAGAAGCCAGTGATGGACAGTCAGCTGTAAATATGGTGCTGGCTGCAGATTATGACTGTGTAGTGATGGACATCATGATGCCAGGAATGGATGGGTTTACGGCCTGTCGAATGATTAAAAAAGAAAAAGATGTACCGATTATCTTGCTTTCTGCCCTGGGTGAGGAATATGACAAGATCCATGGCTTTGATCTGGGCGTCGATGATTATGTGGTCAAACCGTTTTCCTGCAAAGAATTGATGATGCGGATTCATGCGATTTTAAAGCGGGTCAATCAGAAAAAAGAAGAAGATGTCTTCATCTTGGATGGGCTGCGAATCGATTTCACAGCTCGGATTGTTACAATCGATCAGCAGCCGATCCAGCTTTCCCCTAAAGAATATGAACTGCTTTTTTACTTGGTAAAAAATCGGGGGATTGCTTTGACGCGGGAAAAACTGCTTCAAAATGTCTGGGGATATGATTTTTTTGGCGATGACCGGACGCTGGATACGCATATCAAGCTTTTGCGGCGGAATCTGAAAGAATACAGCCGTTATATCGTCACGCTCAGAGGGGTAGGGTATCGTTTTGAAAAAGCCGATTAGCATTCGATGGAAGATCCTGTTTTATATCCTGGCTTTTTCAGTGGTGCTGTTTGGGCTTCTTTGGCTTTTTCAAACTGTTTTTCTGGATCGATTTTATGAAAATATCCGGCAGAATCAAATTATTCGAGTTGCTTCTGTCATCAGTGCCAACATTGATGATGAAGAGAATTTGGAAACGATCATGCAGAAGCAAGCACAGGACAATGAGGCATGCATTCGGGTCATCTATAATTACAATCAGAATATCAGTGCGGGAAATCAGCTGGGCTGTAAGGTAGATCGACTGACTCAGCAGGAAATCAATGACTATATTCAGCTGGCGCTGAACAACAACGGGACCTACCTGGAAAAAACCTATGACAAGACAACGTATCAGACGATTTTTGGACCGATTACCCGTCAAAGTTCAGATACGTTTGATTTGATTCATACCACCGTGACCTGGACTGTCGATCCATTGACCCAGGATCGAAATCCGGCTCTGATTCTGGTTAGTGCTCGTCTGACCCCGGTTAATGCGACGATTTCTACCTTGAAGGTGCAGTTAGGATACATTGCGGGAATTTTAATGGTGATGGCGCTGATCCTAACTTGGATCATGACTTATCGAATTGTTAAACCGCTTGAAAAAATCACGGATGGAGCCAAGGTTCTGGCTACCGGGAATGTGGATGTGCAGTTTTCCGCCAGTGGCTACAAGGAAGTACAGGAATTGAGTGATACGCTGAATTACGCTTCTTCTAAATTAAAAGAAGTGGATCAAATGCGGCGGGATCTGATTGCCAACGTTTCTCATGATTTGCGTACGCCATTGACGATGATTAGCGGATATGGGGAAATGATGCGCGATCTTCCTGAAGAAAACCATGCTGAAAATGCGCAGGTGATTATTGATGAGGGCCGAAGACTGACTGCGTTGGTCAACGATTTGCTGGATTTTAGCAAACTGCAGGCCCATCAGATCGTTTTAAAAAAAGATTCATTCAATATTACAGAAATGATGCAAAATACCTGTCAGCGATATGAGCCAACCTTATCTAAAGCTCAGATCCAGATGATTTTTGAGCCGACAGAGAGCTTGGAGGTTTATGCTGATCCTTCGCGGATCCAGCAAGTGTTGGATAATTTTATCAACAATGCGATCCACTATGGGGGATCGGGAAAAAAGATTGTTCTTCGACAAATCGATTTTTCTGAGACGGTTCGGATCGAAGTCCAGGATTTTGGCGAAGGAATTCCGGAGGATAAGCTGGATTCAATTTGGGATCGGTATTATAAAATTGATAAACAGCATGTGCGCAGTGAAACCGGCTCAGGTATCGGCTTGTCCATTGTCAAGGAAATTCTTATGCTCCATGGAGTAAATTTTGGAGTTTGCTCAAAACTTCAGGAGGGATCCACTTTTTACTTTGAGTTGCCACATGGAAAACAAAAGAAAAAATAAAGAAAAATGGAGCAGAAAGCGTCCCATTCAGAAATAAGGAATGCTATAATGAAAAGGGAACTGGAGGCGTCTGCCGCGCAATTTTGATGATTCTGTGATACAATGCTTGTGAAAAGGAGAAGCGGAATGAATCTGGAAAATATGGCGCAGGTTTCAGGCGTGCTGCTGGCGTTGGCAGCCACGCTGTTTACCTGGGGAATGACGGCGGCGGGAGCGTCGATGGTTTTCTTATTTAAAGAAATTCAAGCGAAAATCCTGAATATGATGCTGGGTTTTGCCGCAGGAGTGATGATTGCTGCAAGCTTTTTCTCTTTGCTTCTTCCGGCTGAAAGCATGGCGGAACAACAGGGAATGGCTGCTTGGTTTGTTTTGGTGACTGGGTTTCTTCTAGGTGCTGGATTTTTGTGGATTTCAGACCAGACGATTCCACATCTTCATCTGGGCGCTGATCATCCCGAAGGAGTTCCTTCTGGACTAAAGCGGAGTGTTTTGCTGGTTTTCTCAATCACGCTGCATAACATCCCAGAGGGATTGGCCGTGGGGGTGGCTTTTGGGGCTTTGGCACAGCATGCGAGTGCGACGGAGCTATTGTCCGCTTTGGCGGTGGCTGTTGGGATAGGGATTCAGAATTTTCCAGAAGGAGCGGCGGTTTCGATACCACTTAGAAAAGAAGGCTTAAGCCGCTGGAAATGTTTTTTGTATGGACAGGCATCCGGTATCGTGGAACCAATTGCCGGAGTGCTTGGAGCATGGCTGGTTACGCGGATTCGGCTGATTCTTCCTTATGCCTTGGCTTTTGCGGCGGGGGCTATGATTTACGTGGTTGTGGAAGAATTGATCCCCGAGAGCCAGAATAAAGATCATGAAGCAACTCATCTGTCAACGATCGGCTGTATTCTTGGATTTGCCGTCATGATGCTGCTTGATGTTGCTTTAGGATAAATAAAGAAAAGGAGAAAAAAAAATGAAAGAGTTAAAAGGAACAAAGACTGAAAAAAATCTGATGGAGGCTTTTGCTGGAGAAAGTCAGGCCCGCAACAAGTACACGTTCTATGCTTCTAAAGCCAAAAAAGAAGGCTACGAACAAATATCCGCTTTGTTTTTAGAAACCGCGGCGAATGAAAAAGAACATGCTGAATTGTGGTTCAAATATCTTCATGATGGAGTTCCAACCACTATGGAAAATTTGAAAGATGCTGCGAACGGCGAAAACTACGAATGGACAGACATGTATGATCGGATGGCGAAAGAAGCTCGTGAAGAAGGATTTATCGAGATTGCGGCCACCATGGAGGGCGTTGCCAAGATTGAGAAACGGCATGAAGAACGTTATTTGGCTCTTTTAAAGAATATTGAAGAAAACAAGGTCTTTGCCAAAGAAGAAGTCGTTGTTTGGGAATGCCGGAACTGCGGTCATTTGCATGTTGGCAAAGAAGCACCACAGATCTGTCCGGTTTGTAAGCATGCTCAGGCATATTTCCAGGTTGAACCAAAAAATTATTAAGATGAAAAGGACGGATCCCGTCCTTTTTTTGTGGTAAAATGAAACCGCAATGTTGAGGGTGTGAGAAATGAAGATTACTTTTTTAGGCCATAGTGGTTTTGAGGTAGTTACGGAGCATTATCAACTCATTTTTGATTATGCAGAGGGACCTTTTCCGAAAAAAAAGAGCGATAAAAAAACTATTTTTTTTGTATCCCATCGACATCCTGACCATTTTTCTTCAGCGATTATGCACGATGTTCAAAGTGTTTCTTATGTTTTTTCTAATGATATCGTTGGGTTTCATGCAGATTCTTTGCTGCAGGTTTGTCCTTATCAGCAGTATGACTGGCAAGGAGTACAGATCCGGACCTTGAAGTCAACGGATGAAGGAGTGGCTTTTTGCGTGGAGGCAGACCAATGGCGAATCTATCATGCAGGTGATTTGAATTGGTGGCACTGGAAGGCTGATACTCTACAGGATGAAGTGGCAAACCAAGTCATGGAACAGCGCTATCGAAAAGAAATGAATTCATTAAGATCGATCCATTTTGATGCCGCTTTTCTTCCACTGGATCCGCGGCTAGAAGAAGCCAGCAGCTGGGGGATTCAGCTTTTTCTGAAGCATGCGGAAGCGGATTGGATTTTTCCGATGCATCTTTGGAAATGTTATGATTGGATCCGAGTGATGAAAGAAAAGGATTTGGCTTCTTGGAAAAAGAAGATCCAGTCGATTCAGTGTGAAGGACAGGAATTTGAGGTGCTTAAAGATGAAAAAAATGAAAACCAATGCCATGAGAATCCTTGATCGGCAGAAAATTTCGTATCAGGTCCATGAATATGCTCATCACGAGCAAGAAGCGGTGGATGGAATGCACGTTGCCAGACTGCTTCAGGAAGATCCGGCACGGGTGTTTAAAACCCTGATTACGCAGGGCCGATCCCATCAAATCTATGTTTTTGTGATTCCGGTCAATCAGGAACTGGATTTGAAACAGGCCGCACTTTGTGTCAAAGAAAAAGCGGTTGAAATGATTCCTGTAAAGCAGATTTTTCCATTGACCGGATATATTCGCGGTGGCTGCAGCCCGATTGGGATGAAAAAAAATTATTCTACACATTTTCATGCTTCAGCACTGAATTATGATTCTATTTTTTTTAGCGGAGGGCAGATCGGCTTGCAGATTGAAATGGATCCGCGGGATCTGATGAAAGTAATCCCGGTCCAGTTTGATCTGATAGAGGGAGCGGTGATTGAAAAAAAACAAGAACAGGACTAAAATAGAAAAGCAATTAAAAAAGAGAAAGAAGGCAGATTATGAGTAAAGTTGACATTGTTTCTGGTTTTTTAGGCGCTGGAAAAACTACTTTAATCAAAAAACTTTTGAAGGAATCCTGGTCAAAGGAACAGGTTGTTTTGATTGAAAATGAGTTTGGCGAAATCGGAATTGATGGGAGTTTTCTAAAGGAAGCCGGAATTACGATCAGGGAAATGAATTCTGGCTGTATCTGCTGCAGTTTGGTGGGAGATTTTAGTGAAGCCCTGAAAAAGGTCACAGCCGAGTTTCATCCTGATCGAATTGTGATTGAGCCATCAGGAGTGGGAAAGCTGTCCGATGTAGTAAGAGCGGTTCAGCAGGTAGATTCTGAAGAAATTGAGCTGAACAGTTTTGTCACGGTCGTCGATGCCGGAAAATGCCGGATGTACATGAAAAACTTCGGTGAATTTTTCAACAACCAGATTGAATTTGCTGGAACGATTTTATTGAGCCGGACGGAAAGTCAAAGCGAAGAAAATTTGGAATCCATTGTCCAATTGCTCAGAAAGCATAATGCAAATGCCCAAATCATCACGACGCCTTGGAAACAACTCAAAGGCGAGCAGATCGTACAGGTCATGGAGCAAGATCATTCCTTAAAAGAAGAACTTTTAGAGGAAGCTGGAATTTGTCCGGTTTGCGGACATCATCATGAGCATCATCAGCATGAAGAAAATGAATGTGCTCATCATCATGGGGAAAACGCACATCATCATGAGCATCATGCAGATGATATTTTTACTAGCTGGGGAAAAGAAACCGTTCGCCGTTTTACTCGAGAAGAGCTGGAAGCATTGTTAAGTGAGCTGGAAGATACCCAAAAATTTGGAATGGTGTTGCGAGCCAAGGGAATCTTAGAGGGAAAAGATCAGGAATGGCTTTATTTTGATTATGTTCCAAAAGAGATTGAAATACGTTCTGGGGCTGCTTCCTACACAGGAAGGCTATGTGTCATCGGTTCAGGTTTAAATGAAAGCGCTCTGGAAGCTTGGTTTCAAAAGTAGGTGGTGAAATGGAAAAGCCTGTTTATTTGATTACGGGATTTTTGGAGAGCGGAAAAACAAGCATGATCAAGGAAACCTTGCTGGATCCTGATTTTACAGAGAATGAAAGAACTCTGATTTTAAGTTTTGAAGAGGGAATAGAAGACTATGATCCAGTCTTTTTGAAAAAGGCGCATGCTTTTGTGATTCATCTGGAAAAAGAGGAAATTACTCCAGAAAGGCTCGAAAAGCTAGATCAGGAATCTTCTTTCGAACGGGTCATGATTGAATTCAATGGGATGTGGAGCGTCGATGAATTTCTGGATTTGAGTTTGCCAGAAGATTGGATCCTGGTTCAGATTCTTTCTTTGGTAGATGCCTCTACCTTTGGTTTGTTTATGAATAACATGCGTTCCTTGATTTATCAGCAGATTCAGCACAGCGAAGTGGTGATTTTTAATCGATGTGATGAAACGACCCGTTTATCTTTTTTACGAAGCAATATCAAGGCAGTGAATCCGCGCTGTCAGCTAGTTTATGAGAATCGGGATGGTTCAACCAGCGAACTGAAGGAAGAAGATCTCCCCTTTGATTTCAGTCAGGATATCATGACCATCGAGGATGGGGATTATGGCCTTTGGTACATGGATGCCTTGGAACATCCGCGAAAGTATGCCGGGCGAAAGCTGCGTTTAAAAGGGATGGTCATCGAAAAGGTCCAGGGAGCCAAACACAGCATTTTATTTGGTCGATATGCGATGGTCTGCTGCGCAGAGGATACCTCATTGCTGGGAGTAATCATCAGCGGAGTCAAGACAGAACAAATGAGCCCTCATCAGTGGATACAGGTTGTTGGGGAAGCGGTGCTGCAGCGCGATGATCAAAATCAGGAAATTCTTGTTATAAAAGCAGTATCACTGGCCCATGCGGTCCCGCTTCAGGATGAGCTTGTTTATTTCAGCTGACAATGTTTGCAGAATAGAAAAGGTCCTTGATCTGTAATAATCACATGAACGTGACTCATTTCAGATTAGGACCTTTTTGCTGAAGGGAACTGAAAAATACGGCGTTATTTTAATAAAGAACGTTGAGGGACTTTCAAGCGAAGCGCAGATCGCATCAGATCCAGTGTAATATGCAGATCCCGAAAATCTTCTCCATCGGACTGCATGACGATGGGCTGATCAGAATCAATAATGATGTGTCTTCCTCGCAGTATTTTGCATTCTTTGAAATGCGTATGCTGACCTTTCATGTATTTGCCAATCAGCTGAAGAATCCTTCTGCGCGGCATCGGCTCGACCAGACAAAGATCAAAAAATCCGTCTTGAATATCTGCTTGTGGAGTCGGATTGAATCCACCCCCATAAAAACGACCGTTCATCATGGCAGCCAGAAGAACCTTTTGTTCCAGCAGCTGTCCATCGATTACCAGCCGGATAGAGTGACAGGGCGGATTAACCAGCTTTGAAAGGGCTGCGGTCAGATACATCAGATTTGCGGGAAGATGCGTTTTTTTCATTGTCGTGTTTACCAGATGATTGATTTCGGCATCAAATCCTAAGGTCGTGCAATTTAAAAAACGTGTATGATTGCTAAGACCGTAGTCGACTTCGACAATGCGGCCCTCAATGGTTTCCAGGATGCGTTCTTCTAAAGAAGAAGGGATGGTTTCGACGATGATCCGATAGAAATCGTTGCCGGTCCCGCAAGGAATGATAGCCATAGGAACTCGGTCAGAAAGGCCATTTAAAATTTCATAAGCGGTACCATCACCACCTACGGAATAAAGGCAGGCATTTTCGCGAATGCTGTATAAGGCGGCTAATTCGCGGGCATGTCCGGGATATTCGGTAAGGAGAATCGTGTAATCTAATGATTTTGTATCCCCAATTTTTTTGATGAGCGGAATGGCATTTTTGGCAAAACCGTTTCCTGAGGTCGGATTAACAATAAAAATATGTTTCATGATGGCTTCCCCTTTGTTACCAGTGTATCAGAAAGCCTTGCAGTTGAGAATACTAGAAAGAAAAAAGAAGAAAGTAGATTTCTTCTTTTTGGTTATCTTCTTTTATGTTTAGAGGAAATGGAACGTTTCTTTCTTTCTTTTAAATCGGAAGCAACTTGGCTGCGCTTGTTTCGAGGACTCTTTTCTGATCGTTTTCGTGTTTTATTTTTATGGGTTTCTAAAATAAGTCCATGAACGGGAATTCCATGAATGGTCGTCGTTTTAAGACATTCCAAAATATCTGCTGCGTATTCCTGAGGAACTTCGACAGTGGTTTCTTTTTGGCTGATTTCGATCTTTCCAAAATCTTTTCCCCGGATTCCGCTGCTTTCAGCCAAAGCAGAGATGATATGAGCAGGGGCAATATCCTGTTTTTTTCCGATATCCAGCAGCAAAACGCTGATTGCTCGACTGCGCGCTTTTTTGCTGTCGGGATCTTTGGGACGTTGGATTTCATTAAACAGTTCTTTTCCGATTTCACGATAAAGCAAGACTCCAGCAATTTCTTCTGCACGATAGCCTTCCTGAAGCAGTTCTTCCAGAAGTTTTTGAATTTCTTTGGGAATCGAGTGGGAAAGATCATCCACCAGTTTGTTTTTGACATGCTGAAAATGAAACTGCTGCATATCACTTCGGGAAGGCAGCGCCTGTTTTGTAATCCGACTTTGAGTCAGCTGTTCAATCGCTCGCATTTTTTCCCGCTGCCGAGGTGTGATCAGAGTGATTGCCAGCCCTTGTTTTCCTGCTCTTCCGCATCTTCCGATCCGATGAACATAATATTCTTCTTGCGGGAAATCGTAATTGATCACGATGTCCATGGTCTCTACATCGATCCCGCGGGCAGCAACATCGGTGGCAACCAGCATTGTAATCCGCCGTTTTTTAAACTTTTCCATCACCAATGTTCGCTGCTCCTGTTTCATGTCTCCGTGTAATCCAGCTGCAGGATAACCGCGGACAACCAATTCACTTACCAGTTCATCGACCATTTTCTTCGTATTGCAGAAAATCATGGCTAATCCGGGATTTCTCATCTGAAGCAGCTGCATGAGGACAATGAGCTTATCGGATTGACTGCATTCATAATAAATTTGCTCGATGGTGGCGGCGGTCATTTGCGACACCGGATTTTTGATGTGAATCGGATTGTTTTGAAACTGATCAGTGATTTCCAGAATTGGCTGCGGCATGGTTGCGGAAAATAAGATTGTCTGCCGCTGAGAGGGCAGATGGCTGATGAGTGTTTCAAGATCTTCACGAAATCCCATGTTCAGCATCTCATCAGCTTCATCCAATACCAAGATTCGGCATTCATTGAAGCGCAGTGTTCTTCGTTTAATGTGGTCAAGGATTCTTCCAGGGGTGCCCACAACGATGTCGGCCCCTTTTTTTAAATCCTGAATTTGCCGCTGGATCGGTTGACCGCCATAAATACAAACTGTTCGCAGTCCTTCTTTGTATTTGGCAAATTTACGAATTTCTTCTGTTACCTGAAGTGCAAGCTCACGGGTCGGAGAAAGAATAAGGGCCTGTGGTCTTTTTTGGATAGTGGGCTGGAGCAGTTCAACCAGCGGAATAGCAAAAGCTGCTGTTTTTCCGGTTCCTGTTTGGCTTTGACCAATGATATCTCCACCAGACAGGACAACAGGAATACATGCTTTTTGGATGTAAGTTGCTTCGGTATAGCCGCAATCTTCGATAGCTCGAAGAAGCTCCCAGGATAAATTCAATTCATTAAATCGCATTTTTTTCTCTCTTTCAGTGATGAAATCACATTTCATTAATATAGCATGCTTTGTGATAAAAGTAAAATAAAGTAAAAACCCTTATTTTTAGTGCT
>CALVGQ010000085.1 GCA_944327135.1 uncultured Erysipelotrichaceae bacterium
AAAGAAAAAATGCTAACAGACAAATTCAAAAGAAAAAATATACTTTGGAAAAATACTGTTCCAAAAATTAAGAACAACGTATATTCTAAACAACCTTTAATTATTTTCATACCATCACCCTTTTCTAAACCAGTATATCATTTCCCGATCATTTTACAAATCCGTTTCTTATAGCACAAAGTAAGCAAAACCAGCAAACTTACTATTGAAATCAATGCACCGCCCTTTAATCCTTGAGGGACAAAAACAAATTCAAGTGTATGAATTCCTGCTTCAAGATCCACCCCAATAAATCCCTCATCGGCAACAAACCAAGAATGGCTTTCTTGGTCAACATACAATTGCCATCCTGGATCATAAGGAATGCTGGTGAAAATCGATGCGTTTTCTTTGAGCTCAATCGTTCCAGAAATGGAGTTTTCCGTCCATCGGGTTTCTTCAACAGCGTATTCCATAGTCTGCTGATACCAGTCTTCAAACCACGCCAAATCATCATAATACACATTTACTGGCGAGAGCACCGTTATCCCTACGCGAACAGCATTCTCAGGCAGAGGAATTACAGCATAATTCAAATCTCGAATCAAATAATTATAATCTATCATTTCATCATTTTGATCGTAGATTTCATAAGACACCGAGGTATGAGTGGTGAATTCTACATACAGCATTCCTTCTGTCAAATTAGAAACATCCACCTGAAAAGAATCCTGACCGTTCACTGCAACTAAAACTAATGAATCGATCAAGGACGTATCCGTTTCCTTGGAAGGATTTTCACGAGCGATATTGTTGATCAAGATCCTATCCTGCATGAAGATTGAATATTCCTGAAGCGCCTCATTACTGATTTCTCCTTGTTTTGCATAGGCAAACGGCAAGGCAAAATCATTTTGATAAACAGTGGTTTTTCCCTCTTCAAAAAGAAAACGAGAACCATAAGGAATTTGATCCTGTTCATCATATTGAATAAAATATTTACTTCCCAGCCGCAATTTTAACAGCCATTTTCCTGGCTGCGGATAAAAGTTCCAGGCATAAGAGACTTTGAATCGTTCATCGATAAATGGAATCTGATTGTAATTATAAATCGAAGTATAACCATTAAAAGAATGATAATTATACAAATAGGAATCATTTTCATGCAAGGTCTGCAAGGTCATTTGATCGATTCGATAAAATCCTGAATCATTCTTTTGGATCTGCTCAATAACCGGATTTTCAAACAGCTGATATTGATCCAATTCCTCCTGCGTCATCGGATCCAGCTGATATCCATCATTATAAAAAATATTATAGTAAGAGAATGCCAATTCTGTAGCCAGACATAAGATCAGCCCATAAGTAAAAAGCGTCTTTTTATTGACAACAAATAGAATCGTATAAACTCCTAACAAACCAATGCCAATGAGGGCATTGCGTACAATGATCTTCCATCCCCAAAGATCAGGAGAAAGATAAAAGTGATGCGTCATCCACAAACAGCCAAGAATCAACAAAGAAACAGCCAAAAAACTTCCAAGAAATGCTTTCTTTGGAATGAGGTTTCGCTGACTGATGAGAATTGCAACCAGCAAGGCATTCAAAAAAATCAGATTCATCATCCAACGAGTTTCCAAGTTCTGATTGAAAAGGACATAAAATACTTTGAATAAACAAAAGATTCCATAAAGCGCGTAAAACAAAATCATACCTGTTTTAACTCGGCTTTTTTTCAAGGTCAGCAGCAAAGGCGCCAAATATGGAAAAATCATGAAGGAATACACCGCCATCCCGCCGCTGTAACCAATCCCTTCATAAATGCTGGTATTTACATAATAATTGTTGTTGATCCGCCAATCATTGATTGGATTCAAAAATCCAGTAATCAAGCGATAAAGATCAAATTTGCTGATCGTTTCAAATAATCCGGGAAGACTTGCAGAGCGTGGATTGTTGATAAGAGCAAAAAAGCTAGGCAGAAGCAAGACGGCACTGACTCCGATGCCTAAAAGAATCAGCCCCAAAAATGACATGGCTTTTTTTAGATAAATCTTCCAAACAAACGGCTGAAGCATCCCATACCGAAACAAAGCATAGAAACCAAGAAAAGGAAGAAAAAGATAAAGAAAATAGTAATTGGTCAGTCCAATTAAACCAATATTGAGAGCCAACAAGACTGCTGAGCGATCCTCTTGCAAAAATCGTTCGGTAAAATAAAGACACAGCGGCATCAGACAAATTGCGTCAAACATCACATTGTTATTATAATTGGTCAAAACAAACCCACTAAAGGAAACAATAAGCGAGCCGACAAAAGCTCCTTCTTGGCTTTTGCTGACCTTCTTCAGCCAGAAATATCCGCCTGTCGTACAGAGGATTGCTTTTAATATATTGGTATACAAAAACATGGAAATGACGGTTTCTTGATCGGGAGCAGCCATCATTATCCAAAAAAAAGGAGAACCAAACCCATAGTAAGTAGCCGTACCCAGATAATTGGCTCCTAAAAAATTGGACCAGTTCCACAAAAATCCGCTTCCATCGCGCAACCGCTCCCATGCCTGCAAGGTCATTTTAACATTCTGATTTAAAACGTCACCTTCAAAGATAAAAATTTGGTCATTCATGATTAAAAAACCGCTGAAAAACAAAACGGACAAAAGAATACCTGTAAGAAGTAATGGATTTTCCTGAATCGTTTTTCTCATAATTACGCTCCTGTTTTCAATTTCTTTTAGAAAAAGCGGCTATAAAGAAACCAGCTAGCTTGATTATACACTTTTTTGTTATAATATCCTATGGTGATAAAGATGAAATTCCTGAAAAAAAATGGTTTATGGATCACAGTCATGCTTTTGACGATCACGATCGTCTTTTCAAAATTCTTGTTTACCTCCTGTGACTATGTGATCGGTTATGATACCAAAAATATCTATGTTCCTTTCTATGAGGAGATCCGAACTCTTTTTTCTCAAGGAGAGCTGCCGTTTTGGTCACACAATTTCTTTTTGGGCGGAAATATTTTAGCCTCTAAAGGATACTATTTTCTTGGTGATCCTTTTGCTTATTTTTCTGTTCTTTTTTCTTCCTTGCATATCGAAGAGGTGCTGCTGATCATTCAGATTCTAAAATTTATTCTTTGTACGATCCTAATGTGGATAACCTTGTCGGAAATGAAGGTCCGACGAGAGATCGCATGGTTTTTCGCACTGCTTTTTCCTTTTTCCAGCTGGATGCTGATCTTTATGGGAACTCCCGCTTTTGCGACCTTTGCCGCTGTTTTGCCCTTGCTTATACTTGCTATCGAACGATTTTTAAACCGCGGAAAATTCGGCTTGGTGGCACTGGCTGCTTTTTTGCTAGTCATGGATAATTTTTATTTGTTCTGGTCCATTTCTTTTTATCTGATCCTCTATTGGCCATGCCGTTATTTTCTTCGACATCCGTTTAACCGGCAGTCGTTTCAAGCTTTTATCAAAAGCACCGCTTTTCTTATTTTGGTCTACTGTCTTGGTGTTCTGATCGGAGCGTTTATGCTGATTCCGACAGCAGCCTATATGATCCATGTTCCGCGAGTGACCGAGACGGTGGATTATACCTTGTTCTGGGAATCCAAAAAAATCTATCTGGACATGTTCATCAAATGGATCAGTGCTCCTTTTTATGTCAATACCACGATTCCAAATCTTTTTGGGACCCAATATTACCGGACCGATCAAATTGCGTTATTTAGCTCCAGCTTGATTTCTTTGATCATCCCGCAAATCTTTGTTGTTTTTCCCAAAAGGGAAAGACGGATCTTGTCCGCTTTTTTAGCAATCAATGGTCTGATGCTCTTCTTTCCGTTTTTCTGTTCCATGATGCATGGTTTTGCTGAGCCTTCCTTTCGATGGACGATCATGCTGGTCCTGTCTTTGATCCTGATCGGAGCGCAGATTATGAATCGTTATTCCCAAATCGATCTTCGTTTGCTGATAGGAACGATCCTGGTTTATGCCGCAGCTCTTGCAGTCATTCTGTTTTATAAACGAAACAATTTGAGCCTTTATTCATCCCAGCTCAAAATGATTGCTTTCTCCTTTGCCTTATTTTTCCTTTATGGGGGGCTTCTGTTTTTTTCAAAAAAACAAAAAAGACTTTTGCTTCTGCTGGGAACACTTGTCACCGCTGAAACAACCGGAATTGCCAAACTTTCCTTGGACACCTACAGCAATCAATTTCAGCAAGGGTATCACTACGATGAACTGGGGATCGATCAGCATTACTTTGAATCCCTGCCGGATCAGGATGAATTCTATCGCATCGCTCTAAGTGAAGCTCATGTCGATCTGGATCATCAGCTAGAATTCAACTACAATTCCAATATGGTTTACAATTTTAAAGGTCTTTATGGCTATGACAGCACGACCCAATATTCTACTCAGACGATCCTGCTTTGGAGCGAAGAATATTACTGGTGGTACAAGATCAACAATCCTGTCCTTCAGGATATCCTTACCACCAAATATTTCATTGCGGCCAGTGATGCTGAATTGCCTGATGGCTACTATGAAAAGATAGAGCAAATCGGAAACAGCGATTTCTTCCTGTACAAGAATTTAAATTACCGTCCATTCGGCTTTTCCTATGGACAAATCGTCAAGACCAGTGAATTTTATCAAGTTGTTTCTATTCCTGAAAAAACACTTCTGTATGAAAAAGGGATCATCATGGAAGATTCGCTCGTTGAACAATACGACTTAGATTCTTTAAAAACAGATGTTCCCTCCGTTTCCATGGAAAATGTCGTCTATTCAAACAATCATTTAAGCGGCACAATTACGCTGACCGATCGGCAGCTTGTCTTTTTCTCTATTCCCTATGATCGCGGCTGGACGATCCGAGCCAATGGTGAAGAAAAAGACATCCTCCTTTCTGAAGGAGGATTCATGAGCATTCTTTTAGAGCCTGGGACTTATCAGATTACACTTGACTTCTTCCCATCTGGTTTCCTGGCCGGTTGTCTTGTTTCCCTTTTGTCAATAACCAGTCTTATTGGGTTGACGATCTTTCAAAGGAGGAAAAAAGATGCTTAGAATCCGGTACTGGCTTAAACAAAACGGCGGACCTCTTCTGTTATTCGTAGCGTTGTTTGCTTTTCTGTTTTCTGATTTTTTGTTCGGTCAAGCCGAATACAATATCGGCTATGACATAAAAAATCATTTTGTGCCATTTTATACCGAATTCAGACGATTGCTGACAAGCCAAGAAATGCCGTTCTGGTCCTTTGATTTCTTTTTGGGAACTAATGTTCTGGCCTCAAAATCCTATTATTTTATTAGTGATTTTTTTGCCTATTTCATTTTCCTTTTTCCCTCGATGGAAATCTTAGATGTCATGCTGATCATGCAGTTTGCTAAATGCCTTGTTGCCTACTGGCTGATGAATCGGCTTCTTCAGGAGCTCCATGTACAGCGCAGCACTGCTTTTTTGTTTTCTTTGCTCTATGCTTTCAGCAGCTTTACGTTTATTTTCCTTGGAATTCCCATGTTTTTGTCCTTTGCCGCTTTTTTACCGCTTCTTTTTCTGAGCATAGAACGTTATCTGAAAAAAGGGACCTTCTTATTGATTTCTCTTTCTTCTTTCCTATTGATCTGTTCAAGCTATTATCTTTTCTGGTCAGTCTCAGTCTTTTTGCTTTTCGCCTGGCCAATCCGTTATTTTCTAAGCCATGAATGGAACCGAAAAGCCATCAAGCCGTTTCTTCTTTCCACCCTGAAAGTCATTTTCTTCTATGTATTGGGAGCTTTGTTGTATGCGCCGATCTTGTTTCCTACAATTGATTACATGCTCCAAAATTCCCGGGTCATTCAGGGCTCTGCGTCCGATCTTTTCTGGAGCAAAAAAATCTATTTGGACATGTTCATTAAAGCGATTAGTGCCCCTTTTTATGTGAATACCGAAATCCCAAATTATTTTGGGACCCAGTATTATCGAACCGATCAAATTGCGCTTTATTCCTCTGTGCTTACCGTTCTTCTTGTTCCCCAGCTTTTCACTTTCAAGAGAAAGAAAACCAAATGGTTGCTAAGCACCTTTTACGGGATTTGTTTCCTCTTACTTTTTTTTCAGCCAGGCGGATCTTTAATGCATGGATTCTCTGAAGCTTCGTTCCGCTGGACCCTGATGATCATCCTTAGCAATTTGGTTTTAAGCGCTGTTCTTTGGGATCGTGCTCTTTTCCAACGAAAAATCCTGCTAATCACAATCCTGGGCATCTTTCTAGGCGTCGGCCTTGTCTTTGGAATCGTTCAGCACCCGATGGCTTATGCTCAACAGACTGTGATTTTGCTGATTACCTTAGGTTTTCTAATTCTAGAAGGAATCCTGTTAGCTTTCTTTCCAAAAAAAAGAACATGGCTGATCGGTTTGGTCCTGATTGAAATAGCGATGAGCGGTAAGCTTACTCTGCATGCTTATTTGGAAAAAAACAGCCAAACCTCCTATCATTATGATGAAAAAGGAATTCCAATGGATTACTTTGAGCAGCTGCAAGAAGAAAATGGTCAGGAGTTTTATCGAATCGCTTTCAGTGAGAGCTTAATTGATATCGATCATCAAGCCGATTTTAATTATAATTCCAACATGGTTTACGGCTTCCCTAGCGTTTCTGGCTATGACAGCACCTATCAGACCAGCCTCGATGAATTCCTAAACTGGACCGGACAGTATTTCTGGTGGTTTCAGGAAAGTGATTACCGGCTGCAGGATTTCTTATCTGTAAAATATTTGATCGTTCGCTCACCTTACGAGCTTCCTCATGAAAATTATACGCTGATCGAACAAATTGGCGATAGCCCTTATCTTTTATATCATAGCAATCAAGCCAAGCCTTTTGGCTTTACATGCAATCTTTTGACCTCTACGGAAGATTTCTATCAATATACTTATATTTATGATATTTACGAATTGATTGCCAATACGATCATTGTCGACCAAGCCATCATTGAAGAAAACCATCTTGAATCCTACATCGATCCTTCGGCAGAGGAAAATTCTCTTCAGATCCGATCTTTCAGCAACAATCATATCGAAGGAACGATCGATCTTGAACAGAAACAAATTCTGCTGCTGACCATTCCTTATGATCGGGGCTGGTCGATCCAGGTTGATAAGGAAAGCATCGAGCCTTTGATCGTTAACGGCGGGTTCATGGCTATTCCTTTAGAAGAAGGCGATCATCAAATTACACTTGATTTCATCCCATATGGATGGAAAAGCGGTTGGGTTGCTGCTGGAATTGCCCTTACTATCTTGCTATCTATTTTTATTTCCTCTCAAAGAATAAAAAAGAGAATTGGCTAGGTTCAATTCTCTTTTAATATTGATTCAGTACTTGAATGACTTCGTTAATTTCTTCTTCTGTCATTGCATTATAAATTGGCAAAGATAAAACCCGATCCGCCATTCGCTCCGTAATCGGAAAATCTCCCGGATGATAGCCAAGCTCTGCATAGGCTTTGGATAGATGAGGAGGCTGCGGATAATGGATCTTTGTTTCAACATCATGTTCTTTAAGATACGTCATTAGCGCATCACGATCTTCTGTTTCAATCACAAACTGATGATAAATATGTCCTGCCTTCCCAAAGGCTTCTTTAGGCAACTGGATCTTCGGATTCGTAATTCCTTCTAAATAACGCTCAGCAATGCGATGACGTTCTTCATTTAAAGCATCCAAATGCTTTAATTTAACCCGTAATAACCCAGCTTGGATTTCATCCAGGCGTGAATTGTAGCCTACCCGTTCAAAATAATATGTGACCCGGCTGCCATAGTTTCGTAACATCCTGAACTCTTCTGCAATTTCAAGATTTTCTGTAGTAATGGCTCCGCCATCTCCAAAGCCGCCAAGATTTTTTGTCGGATAAAAACTGAAGCAGCCGATATCGCCCCAGTTTCCTGCTTTTTTTCCATTGATATGGGCACCATGAGCCTGTGCGCAATCTTCAACAACTTTTAGATGATGCTTCTTGGCAATCCGCATGATTTCTGGCATGTTGGCAATCTGACCGTACAAATGAACCACACAGATGGCCTTTGTTTTTTCTGTGATCGCTGCTTCAATTTTAGAAGCATCGATATTATAAAATAGATCCGGCTCAACAAAAACGGGGATCGCTCGATTTTTCGTAATGCCCATCACTGTCGCAATATAGGTATTCGCCGGAACAAGAACCTCATCCCCTTCTTTGATTTTTAAAACGTCAAAAGCTAGGGTCAAAGCGTCCAGTCCGCTGGCTAATCCGACACAATATTGGCTGCCGCAATATTGTGCAAATTCTTTCTCAAAGTTTTGTACTTCATTTCCTAATACATACCATCCGCTATTCAGAACTTCTTCAATCTTTTGCAGATATTCTTCCCGATAAGTCTGAAACTGCCGATCAAGCCGATTAGAGGAAATTTTCATTGCTGATTCCTTCTTTCTTTAAATTCCTGATAATCCCGAATGTAATCTTTTTCATCATATTCTGCTGCAGCCAAAACCAACAAAATTGCATTCTCTCCATATTCCACTGTATGCCATATTTCTTTGCCGCAATATAAGGCCTGTCCAGGATCTTTCAAATCAATGATGATTTGCTCTCCCTCCAAAGATTCACAAGATACACGAATCGTTCCCTGCAGAGCAATAAACACCTGCTCCAGCGTTTTATGTGCATGATATCCCCGAATCCTGTTTGGCGCACACTGGGTCACAGTATAGACCCGCTTGATTTCAAAAGGCATTCCGGTATTTTTTTCATAAACTGTCAAAAAGCCTGTTTCTTTATTTCCATGAGAAGGAAAAGAAAATGTATACACGTTATTCATGATTGCTGTCCTTTGCCTCATAAATCTCATCAATGATAAACAGCGGCCTTCTTCGCGTCTCATCCAGATTCCGCCAGAGGTATTCCCCAATAATACCCAGCATGATCATTTGAAAACCAGCTAAAATCAAGACAATAACCATTAAAGAAGTCCATCCTGCAACATCTGTTCCAAAAAAAATCTTATCTAAAATAAAATAGATTGCAGCAAAAAAACCTAAAACGCTCATCAATACTCCCATTGCTGAAATCAATCGAATTGGTTTATAGGAAAAAACAATAAACGTATCAATAAATAAATTGATTCGTTTTGCATAAGACCACATTGACTTTCCCTTTTCCCTAGCCTGCCGAACATATTGGATCACTTTCGGTTTAAAACCTGTCCAGATCAGCTGTACATAGATCGTTGAATTTTTTTCCCTCATATCAACCAAGAGATCCTTGACCTTCCGGTCAATCAGGAAAAAATCGAATCCTTGTTCAGGATAGTCGGCCAAGACCAGTTTTCGAAGAATCTTATAATATGTATTTGCCAATTTTTTCTTGATCCAGGGTTCATCACGGTCGCTGCGAGCAGCGATTACGACCTTTTCCCCTTTTTCCCATTCCTGCAGCATTTGTGGAATCAAATACGGCGGATCCTGTAAATCTGCACTCATTACCGCCACCGCATCGCCAGTCGCCTTGCTCATCCCGGCAACGATTGCCCGAAATTCTCCAAAATTACGGGATAATTTCACGATGCGAATTCGTGGATCGATCTTTTGAACTTTAAATAATTCCTCGAGC
>CALVGQ010000086.1 GCA_944327135.1 uncultured Erysipelotrichaceae bacterium
CAGAAAATTATTCAGCTGGCACGCTCGCCGCGGTATCCGAGTCGAGTGTGTTCAGACGGACAACGGTTTTGAATTCACCAACCGCTTTTCCAACAGCCGACGGGATCTACCAACTCTCTTTGAGTCTACTGCTGCGAAACTGGGCATCCGCCACAAGCTCATCCGTCCCTACACCCCCCGCCACAACGGCAAGGGGGAACGCAGCCACCGAGAGGACCAGAAACGCTTCTATACCTGCCACAGCTTTTACTCTCTGGACGACTTTACAAAACAGCTTGCGGTTCATAACCGCAGATTTAACAACTTTCCTATGAGACCTCTCAACTGGCTTTCTCCTTTTGAGTTCACTGTCCAACATGTTTGACAAACCTACACTTTTTAAAAAAGCGGTCTGGAGGATGAGGGATAAAATAAGACAAGATGGAGACGGAAAATGATTTGGGCATTGCTAAAAACTCTGCTGAATGAGCAGGAGAAGATCATGCAGCTATGCGGCTGAATAGGTGAAAAGAGTATCTTGTTATGCTGATCAATCAGGAAAAACTATTGTCGCTTTTCTTGGACGCTGGGAAGCACTTTTCAAAAAAGAAGTGAAGATGAAATCATTTTCTGAAAAAAACAGAAAGAATTTCTTTTCCACTTCATAAATGGAAATGCTATAATAGGAAAGGTATTTCAGAAAAGAAGGAGAGAATAAGTATGCTGACAGTTTTGAACCATCCGCTGATTACGCACAAGCTGACCCAGATGCGAAAAAAAGAAACCGGGACCAAGGATTTCAAACAGAATCTGGATGAGATTGCGGGTTTGATGGCGTATGAGGTCTGCCGGGATCTGCCGGTGCGCAAGATCACGATTGAAACGCCGGTTGCTTCCTGTACTTCCACTGAATTGGCAAAGGAAATTGTGCTGATTCCGATTCTTCGGGCTGGTCTGGGACTGGTCAATGGGATCAATGATCTGATTCCGACGGCCAAGGTTGGCTTTATCGGACTTTATCGGGATGAGGAAACCCTGGAGCCGCATGAATATTTTGCGAAATTCCCCTCAACGATGCCGGATGCGGTGAATCTTGTTTTAGATCCGATGTTGGCGACGGGCGGAAGTGCTGTGGCAGCCATTGAGATGATCAAAAAAAGAGGAGCCAAATCGATCAAGCTGGTTTGCTTGGTAGGGGCTCCGGAAGGGGTCAAGGCTGTGGAAACGGCTCATCCGGATGTGGATATTTATTTGGCAGCCCTGGATGATCATCTGAATGAGAAAGGCTACATCGTGCCGGGACTGGGAGATGCAGGAGACCGGATCTTTGGCACCAAATAAAAATCCCCAGACCAAGATCTACCGTTATCTGACGCGGATGATCATCGGCCTGATCGCTGCGGTGCTGGTGGGCAGCTGGATCGATCAGAAGCTGCATACCTTGCCGCTTGTGACCTTGGCAGCCGTGCTGTATGTGGTCGTGGGAACGCTGTATCTTCTGATCAAGGAGGTCAGCTGATGGATCCGCATCTGCATCGCAGGATCGTGCTGGTTACTCTTGGCATAGCAGGCATGGCCGCTTTGCTTGGCGGTTTGCTGAGTGGGGATCGCAGGATCGTGGCAGGTTTTCTGTTTGGCTGTCTGGCCCGGCTGGCCGGCTTTCGGCAGATCATCCGAATGGTCAGTCGGATCGAAAAAAGCGCCCGTCCTAAACAGACCGGTGTGACCAACTATCTCTTTCGTTATCTCTTCTATGGAGTGGTCATTGCCTTGTGCCTGAAGGGCGGGGTCAATGTCTTCTCCCTGTTGTTTGGGTTTATCAGCTTGGATCTGGCGATCCTGCTGATAACTGCTCTTGAAAAAAAGAAAGGAGCGTGAAGCTTTTGGAAGAATTGGATGGACTTCTGATTCAGATCGGCGGCGTGGATCTGTTGATCCATCAGACGATTTTGATCTGGTTTGCGATCAGTGCCGGCGTAACAGGAATGCTGTGCTGGGCAGGCAGCAAGATCAAAAAAGCCGATCCAACGCAGGCGCCTCAGGGAGCTGTCTTGGTTTTTGAACAGCTGGCGGGCCTTTGCTCTACCGTAATCGGAGGAAATCTGAAAGGAAAGACCTGGAAGTATCTTCCATTTATGGGAACGGTGATGATCTGTATGGTCATCAGCAACTTGATTGGCTTGCTGGGACTGCAGCCGCCGACTTCCAATTTGAGTGTCAACATGACGCTGGCGCTGATGATGTTTTTTTTGATTCATAGTACAGACATCAAGCTGCATGGGATCCTTGGAAAGCTCAAGGGTTGGTGTGAACCGCTTCCGTTTCTGTTTCCATTGAATGTGATCGGAGATCTGGCTTTTCCGGTCTCGCTGACCCTGCGTCTTTTTGGAAGCATGCTGGGCGGAACGATTATTGTGATGCTGCTGCACATGCTGGTGAAAGCACTGCTGCCATTTAGCGTGGTGCTGTTTGCCGTGACCCCATTTCTGCATATGTATTTTGATATTTTTACCGCATTTATGCAGACTTACATTTTCTTTATGCTGGCTTCATTCTTTTTGTCTGAAGCGATCAGCACTGATGAGTAAATTCAAGGAGGAAAAAAAATGGAATTCAATCAGTATTTTGTTCAAGGTATGGCTCTTCTGGGAGCGGGAATTGCAATGATTGCGGGTCTTGGCCCGGGAATCGGACAAGGAATCGCGGCAAGCCGCGGAGCGGAATCGGTAGGAAGAAATCCGGAAGCAGCGGGGCCGATTCGTTCCATGATGGTTTTGGGTATTGCTTTGGCAGAGACGACCGGTATCTATTCTTTGGTTGTTGCTTTGATCCTGATTTTCTTAAAAGGATAAAACGTTCGGTTAGACAGGAGGTTGTTCATGGATATCAATATCTACAATTATTTGCGTATCAATCTTGTCGATATGGTCATGATCCTCATTTCTACCGCACTGATCGTTTTGATTGCGAAGAAATATTTCTGGAACATCGTTCAGGAATATCTGGAAAAAAGACGGGCTTTTATTCAGTCAGAACTGGATGAAGCAGCGGCCAATCAGGAAGAAAGCGCTCAGCTGAAAAAAGAGGCAGCAGAGCAGCTGGATGCGCTGAAGGCCAAAAGCCGGGAAATTCTTTCCACAGCAGAAGAAAATGCCAAGAAAGAAGCGGGCATGATCGTAGAGGAAGCGAAGCGTTCGGCAGCAGCGATCAAGATCAAAGCTCAAAACGACCTGGAACAGGAGAAACGCCAGGCCATGAAGCAGATGAAAGAGGAAATGAGCGATATCGCTCTTTTGGCTGCCAGCAAGGTGGTCGAAAAAGAATTGGATGACGAGCTGCATCGCAAATATGTTCAGGAGTTTATTGAAGAAGCAGGTGAGCGAAAGTGGCAAGCTTAGTTGCGATCAATTATGGAGAAGCCCTGTTTGAGCTGGCGCAGGAGGAGAATTGCTTAAAGCTGATGAAAGAGCAGCTGCAGTCGATCAATGAGGCGGTAATAAGCTGCAGGGAACTGCGGGAAGTGATGGGACATCCTAAAATTGAAAAAGAAGAAAAGAAGAAACTGATTCAGACCTTGTTTGAGGGTGATCGGCTGCTGGAAAATTTTTTACAGCTGCTGGTGGACCGCAATCGGTTTGACGCTTTTTCTGAGATCGTTCAGGTGTTTGTAAAAAAAGCCAATGAAGCCCTGGGCATTGAAGCGGTGACGGTGATCAGTGCTTCAAAGCTAAGCGAAGAGGAAAAAGAACAGCTGAAGCAGGTTCTGATGAAAAAAACGGGCAAGAAGATCGAGCTGAACTGCAGCGTAGATCCATCCTGCCTGGCCGGAGTACGGGTCCAGATCGGAAATGAGCTGTTGGATAACACGATTGCCGGCAAGCTGGAGAAAATCAAGGAACGTGTTGCTGTGGCGGCACTAGCAAGCTGAGGTGAGAAAATGAATTTAAGACCTGAGGAAATCAGTAAAGTCATAAAGGAACAGATTCGCAATTATGACAAGGCGATGGAGATCAATGAGACCGGGACCGTCATGACGGTCGGAGACGGGATCGCATTGATCCATGGCTTGAACAATGCGATGTCCAGTGAGCTGCTGATCTTCCCGAACAATGTGTATGGCATGGTGCTGAATCTGGAAGAGGACCATGTTGGTGCAGTATTGATGGGAGATGACAGCGGTATCCGGGAAGGCGACGAAGTACGGCGGACCGGACGGATCATTGAGGTCCCGGTTGGTGATGAAATGCTGGGACGGGTTTTGAATGCGTTGGGAGAACCGATTGACGGCGGTCCTGCCATTCAGGCCAAAAAGCACCGTCCGGTGGAGCGGGTGGCTCCGGGGGTTATGACCCGGCGTTCGGTTTATCAGCCGTTGATGACCGGTTTGAAGATCATCGATTCCATGATCCCGATCGGCAAGGGACAGCGTGAGCTGATCATTGGAGACCGGCAGACCGGAAAAACGGCGATTGCGATCGATACGATCCTGAATCAGAAAGGAAAAAATGTCAATTGCATCTATGTTGCGATTGGTCAGAAGGCCAGCACGGTGGCTCAGATCGTAGAAAAACTTCGGCAAAATGGCGCCATGGACTACACGACGATTGTGGCTGCCGGAGCCAGTGAATTGGCTCCGCTGCAATACATTGCCCCTTATACCGGCTGTGCGATCGGGGAAGAGTGGATGGAACAGGGCAAGGATGTTCTGATCGTCTATGATGATCTGAGTAAGCATGCGGTGGCCTATCGGACGATGTCGCTGCTGCTAAGAAGACCGCCGGGACGGGAAGCGTATCCGGGGGATGTCTTCTATCTGCATAGCCGGCTGCTGGAGCGGGCGGCTAAACTGAATGATGAACTGGGCGGCGGTTCCTTGACCGCTTTGCCGATCATTGAGACTCAAGCTGGGGATATTTCGGCGTATATCCCGACGAATGTCATTTCGATTACGGATGGACAGATCTTTTTGCAGACCGAGCTTTTTAATTCCGGGGTTCGTCCAGCTGTAGACAGCGGACTTTCGGTATCCCGAGTGGGCAGCTCGGCACAAACCAAGGCGATGAAGCAGGTTTCCGGTTCCTTGAAGCTGGAGCTGGCGCAATATCATGAATTGCTGAGCTTTACGCAATTTGGTTCTGATTTGGATCCGGTGACCAAGGCAACGATCGATCACGGAGCTCGTCTGACGGAGCTTCTGAAACAGGTTCAGTATTCTCCGCTGACGATGGCGGAACAGGTGCTTTCGCTATTTGCGGCCAAGTATGGCTATCTTAAGCCGATTGAACTGGAACAGGTCCAGGCGTTTGAAAAATCCCTGCATCAGTTTTTCCATACAGAGAAACCAGAACTGATCGAAGCCATTGAGAGCCGTCAGGCCATCGATGAGGAATTGGAAAAGGCGCTGAAGACTGCCATGGATGAGTTTGCCAGGCAGTTTGCGATGGTGAACTAAATGGCTCAGGGCAAGCAGGCACTGAAGGCCAGAATCAAATCAGTTACTGCGACCAGAAAAATTATCAATGCGATGGAGTTGATTTCCAATTCCAAGCTCCAAAAGCAACGCAATCTGATGGAAAGAAATCGTGAATATGCGCAGACCTGTCTGGAGACGATGAATGCGATCCTGAATGAGAATCCTACTTTGGATAATCGCTTTTTAAAGAAACATCATCAGCAGAAAACGCTGACGATCCTCTTTAGTTCGGATCTGGGCTTATGCGGCGGATATAATGCGAATGCCTTGAAGCTGGCCAAGCAGGAGTGTGATCCGCAGGATCCCATCATCGTGATTGGAAGCAAAGCCCGCCGCTGGCTCAAGATTCGCGGTTATTCGATCCTCAATGCGTATGTGAACAGCGACAGCTTTACTTTTGAAGAGGCATCGAAGATTGCCAATCAGGCATTGGAGCTGTATCTGAAGGATGAAATCAGCCGGATCCAGGTGTTGTATACCGAATTTGTTAATACGGTGACGTTCCGTCCGGTCATTAAGACGCTGCTTCCGGTAGAGCCTTCGCAGAGGGAAAAGAAAACCGTTCAGGTGGAAACGATGTTTGAACCATCGGCGGAAGAGATCTTGAATGAATTGATTCCGATGGCCGTGCGCAGTGAATTGTACAGTCTTTTTCTGCAGACCAAGACATCGGAACAGGCCAGCCGCCGGGTGGCCATGGAAAATGCCAACGACAATGCGGAAGAGCTGACCGAAAAGCTGGTGCTGCAGTTCAATCAGGCTCGTCAGGCAGCGATCACGCAGGAAATCGCAGAAATCGTTGCCGGTGCAGACAGCTTGTAGAAAGGGGCAATTTATGGCAAAAAATCAAGGAAAAATCGTACAGGTTATCGGACCTGTCGTGGATATTCGATTTCCAAAAGAGGAATTACCGCTTCTGAATCACGCGATTCAGATCAACAAAGGCAACCAGGAAACCCTGACTGTCGAAGTCGCTCAGCATATCGGGGATGATTGTGTTCGCTGTATTGCGATGGGATCGACGGATGGCCTGGTTCGTGGCATGGACTGTGTGAATACAGGGGCGCCGATTTCGGTTCCGGTGGGAGAAGAGGTCCTGGGACGGATGTTTAATGTTTTGGGAGATCCGATCGATGGGCTTGCGCCAATGCCAGATTCGGTGAAGCGAATGCCGATCCATCGCCCGGCGCCAAGCTTTGATCAGCAGCAGACGACTGCCGAGATCCTGGAGACGGGAATCAAGGTTATCGATTTGCTTTGCCCGTATGCCCGCGGCGGAAAAATTGGACTGTTTGGCGGCGCAGGAGTAGGCAAGACCGTGCTGATGCAGGAGCTGATCCATAATATCGCTAAGGAACATGGCGGAATGTCAGTCGTTGCCGGAGTCGGAGAACGAACGCGCGAAGGAAATGACATGTATCATGAAATGAAAGATTCCGGTGTTTTAGACAAAACAGTACTGGTGTATGGTCAGATGAATGAAAGCCCGGGAGCCAGAATGCGGGTGGCGCTGTCCGGATTAACGATGGCGGAATACTATCGGGATGAAATGAATGCCGATGTGCTGCTGTTTATTGACAACATCTTCCGATTTACGCAGGCCGGCTCTGAAGTAAGTGCTCTGTTGGGCCGGATGCCAAGTGCGGCAGGATATCAGCCGACGCTGGCAACAGAAATGGGGCAGCTGCAGGAACGGATCACTTCGACGAAAAACGGTTCGATCACCTCGGTTCAGGCGATTTATGTGCCGGCCGATGATTTGACCGACCCGGCTCCGGCAACGACCTTTACTCACTTGGATGCCAAGACCGTTCTGGATCGTGGCATTGCAGCGCTGGGCATTTATCCGGCAGTGGATCCGTTGGATTCCAGCAGCCGAATGTTGGATCCGCTGGTAGTCGGAGAAGAACATTATGAGGTTGCCCGCGGAGTTCAGCAGCTGCTGCAACGTTACAAGGAGCTGCAGGATATCATTGCGATCCTAGGAATGGATGAGCTGTCTGATGAGGACAAACAGATCGTAGCCCGGGCGCGCCGAGCCAGAAACTTCCTGTCGCAGCCCTTCAGCGTGGCTGAGCAGTTCTCTGGATTAAAGGGAATCTATGTTCCGGTCTCGGAAACGATCCGCAGCTTTAAGGAGCTGCTGGCTGGAAAATATGATGATCTTCCTGAGCTGGCCTTTATGTCGGTGGGAACGATCGAAGATGCTGTGGCCAAGGCCAAGACGATGGAGAACAATTCATGATCCGCTGTCGGATGATCACCCCGATTGGGCTATACAAAGAGTGTGAAACGAGCATTTTGAATGTGGTGACGATTTCCGGTCAGATGGGAATTCTACCTAAACATATTCCGGTTGTGACAATGCTGAAAATTTCAAAAATGGCGTTGGAGGAGCCAACAGGAAGGGAAGAGTATACGATTGCCGGAGGGATGCTTTATTTTCAAAATGATGAAGCGACCCTTTTGGTGGATGCCATCGAAAACGTAAAGGAAATTGACAAGGCCCGGGCTCAGCGTGCTAAAGAGCGTGCTGAAAAACGATTGGCTGAAAAAAATGAAAAGATCGATATGGCACGGGCAGAGGCAGCCTTACAGCGTGCCTTGAATCGTTTGAGCGCATGAAAAGAACCGGAACTTCCGGTTTTTTCTTTTTAAGGAAAATACTGTATAATAAAATTCAAAGCGGGAGGGAAGCATGAAAGAAAAAGAAAAAATGATTCGCGGAGAAAACTATGATCCGGCCGATCCACAGCTGGTTCTGGAACGCTATCGGGCCAATCGGATCTGCATGCGTTATAATCGGAAAGCTTTGAATGAGATCCATTGCCGGCATCACCTGCTGAAACGGCTGCTGAAAACGCAGGGCCGGTTTTGGATCAAGCCGCCCTTTTACTGCGATTATGGCTACAACATTGAACTGGGGAAAGAGGTCGTGCTGAATTATGGGGTTACCATCCTGGATGTTTGTTTGGTCAAGATCGGCGATCATACGCTGATTGGACCTCAGGTTCAGATTTATACGGCTTGTCATCCGATCGATCCGCTTCAGCGTAAGGCAGGAATCGAATTTGCCAAGCCGGTTACGATTGGCCGTAATGTTTGGATCGGCGGCGGGTCAATCATTCTTCCGGGGGTGACGATCGGCGATCATACAGTGATTGGGGCGGGAAGCGTAGTCACCAGGAGCTTACCGGATCATGTCGTAGCAGCAGGGAATCCCTGCCGCATCCTTCGCCGATTGGAAATTCAAGAATGCTCAAACGGTTGAAGAACTTGCCGGGCAGCGTTACAATGAAATCAAATAAAATAAAAGGGGGAATTTGATTGTTTGACGTTCTGATTCGAAATGGAAGATTGATCGACGGCAGCGGCAAGCCGGCCTTTTGTGCGGATCTGGGGATCCGGGAAGACCGTATTGCGGCGATTGGCGATCTGCATCAGGAAACGGCGAAAACGGTGATTGACGCGCAGGGGAAGGTCGTGGCTCCCGGTTTTATCGATGCGCACTCGCATGCTGATTTATCGGTGCTTTTTGAACCTTCCATGACCAATTATCTAATGCAGGGCGTAACGACGGTCGTGGGAGGAAACTGCGGTCATTCGTATGCTCCGGTTGGGGATGAGCTCTATCGTGCGGCGATCATTGATACGAAGGTCGCTTTTGCAGCAGATCCTTCCTATTTTGAAATGACCAAGCTGCTGATGCCGAAAAAGAAGGCGGTTCAGGCGCTGAAGGAGCAATATGGCATTGAAATGGACTGGCATTCCTTTGCCGAGTATTTGAAACGCTGCGATGCTTTGCCGATGGATGGAAATATTGCGCCCTTGGCAGGCTACAGTGCGATCCGTGGAACGGTGATGGGTTTGGATTGCTGCCGGGCGGCCACAGAAGAAGAAATCGAAAAAATGGAAGAGCTGACGCGTCAGTGCATGGAGGAAGGAGCTTTCGGATTGTCGACCGGTACCGATCCGCAATATGTTCCAGGCCCGTTTGCGAGCTTTGAGGAAACCGTACGAATGCTGAAAATCGTGAAAGAATATGATGGCATTTTTACTTCGCATACCCGTAACATGGATCCGGAAGGAAAACCGGATCGGATGGGCGGCTATGCCGATATGCTGAACCAAGCGCTGGCTTCTAAAGTACGATGCCATGTTTCCCATGTGCATACGTTGGGAATGGGAACGGATGAGGAATCCAATGCAGCGGCGGCTCGGAAGACCTTGGCGTATTTTGAAAAGATGGCTTCCCAGGGCGTGGATTTGAGCTATGATGTGATTCCTAGCCCTTACAGCATGGATATGACGGTCCCTTATTTTGCGACTTTCTTACGCCCGTTTGTGCTGATGAGCTCAAGCCGTCAGCATCTTGCTGAAAATTTCCGTGTGCCAGATTTCAGAAAGATGATGCATACGGTGGTAGAAAGCGGGCTTTATCCGATCCTGGATGCCAGAAATCTACTGACGAGCCTGTATCCGATCCTTACGATCAGCCGCCATCGAAACACCTCGTTGATTGGAAAGAATTTGTGGGCGCTGGCTAAAGAGCGGGGGCAGGATGCGTTGGATCTGGTCATGGATGTGTTTGCCGAGGATGCGGATATGGGAGCAGAGATGGCCCTGCCGGATTCGGTAAAGGCCAATCAGATCCTTTGCCGTCATCCGATGGCGATGATGTGTTCAGACGGTTTTACTGGTGATAAAACGATGAACTTTGGATTGAACGAGGATCTGCAGATGACCCCGAATCCGATGAATTTCAGCTTTGCGATTCGTTATTTGACACAGACGGATCTTGAATTGGAAAAGGCAATTCATGTTTTAAGCGGAAAGGTTGCCGAGCGGTTTAAAATCGAACAGCGAGGATTTCTGCAAGAAGGATATTATGCGGATCTGGTGATCCTGGATCCTAATCGGCTGCACAGTCATGATCGGGATGCGAACCCGTTTGAATATCCAGAAGGTATTGAACAGGTTTGGGTAAATGGCGTATTGACGATCGATCATCAACGGCATACGCAGGCGGCAGCCGGCAGGATGCTGAGAAAAAACCGTCCTAGTCATTTTTAAGCAAGCCGTTATTTCCTGGGAAATGATAACAGAATGCGTTGTTTTGCAGTATTTTCAGGGAATGACAACAAAAAATTACAAAGAAAAAACAACTCTACGGAGTTGTTTTTTTGCGACTAATCCAATTCTTTTTACTAAATGAAAGCACTCTCAACAGATAAATTATAGCATAAAAAAAATTAAAAAGATAGACTTTGATTTTAAGGCCAATCAGTTATGATATAAGTGTAAAGAAAGACAGCAGTCTTAAAGAAAAAAAGGAGGTCTGTTGTTGATGAAAAAGGTGTTGCTCGAAATTTAGTTCGCTTCCTGGTCAGAGGAACAGAGCTGGCTGAGGAAGCCTAAAAAGAAACCCCATCGGGAGAAAAAAGAATTGGAAAGAAAGTGTATTCTGTAAGAGGAAAAACCAATGGACAATTCAAAGGAGAAAACTGAATAGAATAAGGAATCTGCTCGGTAGAGCAGAATGGATAGGAACCGAGTTCCGAGATCTGAGAAAAGAAAAACAGATCAATAGAAAGACGGTGCGGGAGCACCGAGGATTATTCCAGAAATCATAGAAGAGAATGAATGATCAGAATCGGAATGAGTGATGGAAAAATTCTTAGAAGGAAGTGAAAAGGCAGAACAATAGATGTTCTGCCTTTTTTATAGGTAAGGATACCACGTGCAATGCGCGTGGTACCAGACTTAAAGAGGCAGAGAAAAAACAAATACCCTTCGATATAATGAAGCAGGTGTGACAGCCAGCAACAAAAATAAAGGAGGGTATTTGTCA
The DNA here is from genome assembly GCA_944327135.1 of uncultured Erysipelotrichaceae bacterium. Taxonomy (GTDB): domain Bacteria; phylum Bacillota_I; class Bacilli_A; order Erysipelotrichales; family Erysipelotrichaceae; genus CALVGQ01. The sequence continues at coordinate 11,304 of CALVGQ010000086.1, forward strand.
AATGAATGACAAAAATAGTTTATCACATACAACATGGCGGTGAAAATATCACC
>CALVGQ010000087.1 GCA_944327135.1 uncultured Erysipelotrichaceae bacterium
AAGGTTATTCTCCTGATTGATGAGTATGATGTTCCGCTAGATAAGGCATTCCAAAGGGGATACTATGATCAGATGGTAAATCTGATCCGGAATATGTTTGATAATGCGCTGAAGACAAATGACTTCCTCTATTTTGCAGTTCTTACAGGGGGTTTGAGAATTTCGAAGGAGAGCATTTTTACAGGCTTAAACAACCTGAATGTAATGACAATATCAGAGCCATATTTCTGTGACAGTTTTGGTTTTACAGAAAAAGAGGTGATGGAACTGCTGCAGTACTATGGGCTGGAGAGTTACCATGACATTATCCGCAGCTGGTATGATGGATACCAGTTTGGAGATAAAGCGATCTACTGTCCATGGGATGTGATTAAATACGTCCAGATTTTGTTGCGGGATAAATCGGCAGAGCCTGAGAATTATTGGGCAAATACAAGCGGGAATGAACTGGTCCGCCGCTTGTTAAAGAGAGCAGACCAGACCACACGCAGCGAGATCGAAAGGTTGCTGAACGGGGAATGTATTGTGAAGCCCATTCGGCAGGAGCTGACATATCGTGAAATTGACGAGTCTATTGATAATATCTGGAGCGTCCTGTATTCCACCGGTTATCTGACGCAAAGGGGGCGTGTCCCTGGAAAACAGATGAAACTGGCGCTCCCTAACAGGGAAATTCGGGAACTGTTTGCCGACTTGGCAAAAGACTGGTTTCAGGAGACGGCTCTGGCAGATTGTGAGAGAATTAACAAGTTCTGTGGTGCGTTTGTTGCGGGTGATACCGCCATGATTCAAGATATGATGCAGGACTATTTATGGGATTCCATCAGTATTCGCGACACAGCGGTACAAATAGACAGAAAGGAAAATTTTTACCATGGGATGGTGCTGGGGCTTCTGAGAAGCCAGGGAAATTGGCTGATTCAGTCGAATGCCGAGACTGGCGAAGGCTACAGCGATATTTCGGTATGCACGCCGGAAGGAATTGGTTTTGTGATTGAAATAAAGTATGCGCATGATGGAAGGCTGGAAAAAGCCTGCGCAGAGGCATTGCGGCAGATTGAGGAAAAAAAGTATGTAGTAGGTCTGCAACGCAGAAGTATGAAAAAGGTTATAAGATATGGTTTAGCCTTCTGGGAGAAGGAATGCAAGGTGCTTATGGCATAAGGCAGAAATGATATAACAAAACAAACTAAATAGATACCAACTCAAAACGCCAGGAACGGTATTTAACCGTGAAATCCTGGCGTTTTTTGCCGCTTATTGCTAAGAGTCATCCCTCCATTTTTTTGCTTACAACTCGAAAGTCACGCATGAAATGGAACAGGTCGTAAGAACTGACCTTATGAAAGCGCGGGGATGTCATCAGAAGTGAGGTCCTCCACATAGCCTAAAGCCATGACATTTTTAGAACGTGACTGTTTCTTCTCCTTGTCCCAGTGGAATTCATACATTGTACTTCAACGGAAGACGGGGCTTGTAGAGAAGTGGCTGGGGCTAGAGGTGAAATAACCTTACGGCTACAGGATATTGTTCGTAGTTGGTATGATGGATACCAGTTTGGAGATAAAGCGATTTTCTTCTATTGCTTTTTTTAAAATTATTTGTTATAATACAACATAATACAAATAGTTTCAAAAATTTGATTTTTACAGGAGGTTTTTATGAAGGTAATCGGACTTGGGGATAATGTTGTTGACAAATATGAGCATCTGCGTCTGATGTTTCCTGGCGGAAATGCGCTGAACTTTGCTGTCTTTGCCAAAAAGTTGGGCATCGATTCCGCTTTTTTGGGAGCTTTTGGAGACGATCCAGAAGGTCACCATGTAGAAGAAAGCGCAGCCAGTCTTGGAATTGATCTAAGTCATTGTCGCCATTACAAGGGGGAAAATGGCTGTGCCCGCGTGAAGCTAATAGACGGAGACCGTGTTTTTCAGGGAAGCAACCGCTGCGGCGTTCTTCGGACAGTGGGTTTGAATCTTTTGGAAGATGATTTCGCTTATTTGGCAAACTTTGATTTGATTCACAGTAGTATTTACAGCTTCTCAGAACAGTATTTAGAGGAATTAAAAAAACGCGGAGCTGTCATTTCCTTCGATTTTTCTAATAATTTTACAGAGGAATACCTGGAACGCACCCTTCCATTTATTGATTACCCCATCTTTTCCTGTAGTCACCTTACTGAGGATCAAATGAAGGAATTAATGAATTTTTCCATTGAGAAAGGGGCCAGATTGGTTCTATGTACTAGGGGAGCCGAGGGGGCCTGGGTCATGTGCGGCGATCAAATCTATCACCAGCCGCCCCATTTGGTAGAAGCTAAAGATACGATGGCCGCAGGCGATTCCTTTTTAACCTGTTTTTTAATTTCCCTGCTTTCAACAGAGGCTTCGCTTTCAACTTCCGTCCGAATGGAAAACGCTTTAGAGTGCGCGGCCCATTTTGCTGCGCAGCAGTGTTTGGTTCAGGGATCTTGGGGCTTTGGAAAGCCCTATTGAATTCAGAAACGGAGGTATGATTGATTCCATGATTCGCGCGGTTCTTTTTGATATGGACGGCCTGATGTTTGATACGGAGCGTATTAGCACCAAGGCATGGATTCATGTTGGAGAAATTCATAAATTACCGATTACAGAAGAATTTTTAAGCCGTCTGAGAGGAAGGCCTCTTAAGCAATGTATTTCTTTATTTGAACAGCAATTAGGCACGGATGTGGATTTCTGGGAATTAAGGAAAGAACGGAATCTGTATGTGGAAAATTTTCTCCATACCTTCGGACTGCCTGTGAAACCTGGCTTAAAAGAGCTGTTGGCCTATTTGAA
>CALVGQ010000088.1 GCA_944327135.1 uncultured Erysipelotrichaceae bacterium
TTTTGAATGAAGAACAATTAAACGAATATGATCCGAAACGCCGTCAAGGAATCCGCGGTCTGGCAATCCGGACCCTGGGTAAAAAGCATCAAGCAGTTCTGGTCAGTGGTGAAGAAACGATTCCTGATAAGGTGATTCAAAAAATCATGGCCCTGCCGGGAATGGTTTCATTGATGCAGAATCGAAATACAAGCACGAAAACGGTTCCGTTTTTTTCTCAACAGTGGCGCCTTTTGGCAGGGAGCAAATCCTTGGTATTGGAACATGCAGAATGGAAGCTGAAGCTGAGTCCGCAGGCTTTTTTTCAGCTCAACACCGATCAGGCCTTTGTGCTTTATCAAACCGTCAAACAGCTGATCCCGGCTTGTGATCTTCTGGTGGAGGCTTATTGTGGAATTGGTACCATGAGTCTGATGCTGGCACAGCGGGCCAAGGAAGTTATTGGAATTGAGATCGTGCCTGGGGCGATTCATAATGCCAAGGAAAATGCGCGGTTAAATCATCTGGACCACGTTCATTTTCTGGTTGGGGATGCAGCAGAAAAAATGAAGCAGATTGCCAAGAAACGAACGATCGATGTACTGCTGATCGATCCGCCGCGCAGCGGCATGGCTCCAGCAATGCTGGAGTGCATCTTGAAGGCTAAACCCAAGACGATCGTCTATGTTTCCTGCAATCCGGCAACCCTGGCTAAAAATCTGGCAGAATTGTCCGGGCTGTATCAGCTGGAGCGGGTTCTTCCATTGGACATGTTCCCCAATACGCCTTTGGTAGAGACGATCGCTTTACTGACGCTCATCCATCAAAAAGGAAGATAAACAAATAGAAAAGGTTCTGGGATTTTAAACCGGCGCTTTCCTTGTTGTCAATAGTCTAGATATCACGCTTGTGATGTCTTTTTTTAAAAGGATTCTTTCGTCACACCTTTTTATTCAATGAATATACTGATAACGTAAGATCGAGGTGGAATACATGTGTGGAATTGCCGGTGAATTGAACTTCAACCAGAGACGGTTTCCAGAAGATGTTTATCTTTCGATGCGCCGGACGCTGAAAAAAAGAGGTCCGGATCAGGATGGAATCTTCATGAATGACAGTGCGGCGCTGGTGCATACCCGGCTGGCCATCGTGGATCTGGAGCATGGCCGACAGCCCATGATCGAGACTGTGAATGGGCAGCAGATTGTTTTGGTTTATAACGGAGAATTGTACAATACAGAAGAAATTCGAAAGGATCTTTTACGCTGCGGATGGTCTTTTCGAGGACACAGCGATACCGAGGTTGTATTAAAAAGCTACTTGGAATTTGGCACGCAGTGCGTCGAGCGAATGAATGGGATCTTTGCCTTTGCCATTCTGGATGAACGGTTTCAAACTTTGTTTGTGGCGCGGGATCGAATGGGAGTCAAACCCTTGTTTTACTATTTGGATCACGAATGTTTTTTGTTTGGATCTGAGATCAAAGCGCTGTTGGCTCATCCATCCGTCGAGCCCATCATCACTCGGGCTTCTTTGAAGGAATTGATCTGTATCGGTCCGGGACGAACGCCTGGCCAAGCCATTTTTAAGGGGATCCAGGAATTGCTTCCGGGGGAATGCGGAATCGTTCATGAAGGAAAACTGAAGCTTTGGAAATATTGGGAGCTGAAAGATCGTCCTTGGATCTATGATTTTGAAACGACCAAAGCACTGGTACGAAAGACCGTTACGGATGCTATCGAGCGTCAGCTGGTTTCTGATGTTCCGGTTTGTACGTTTTTAAGCGGCGGCCTGGATTCCAGCTTGATCAGTGCGATTGCGGCGCGAAAATACAAAGAGAACGGAAAGGTCCTGGATACGATTTCCGTAGAATATGCAGAAAATGAAAAATTCTTTAAACCAAGCTTTTTTCAGCCAAATCGGGATGATCATTATGTTCAGATCATGGTTGATGCGATCGGCTCACGCCATCATTCGGTGATCCTGGACAATCAGGATCTGGCCTTGGCGCTGTATGATGCTGTAGAGGCACGTGATCTTCCGGGGATGGTGGATGTGGATTCTTCTTTGTTGCTTTTCTGTCGAAAAATCAAGGAAATTGCCAGTGTGGCGCTGTCCGGCGAATGTGCGGATGAGATTTTTGGGGGGTATCCGTGGTTTCGCGATCCGCGTGTTCTGAATTCTCCTTATTTTCCATGGTCAGGAGATCTTTTTAATCGCATGTCCTATCTCAGGGAAGAATTCCGAAATTTTGATGCAGGTCAATATGTGCTGGAGAGGGTCGAGCAGACACGCCATCTGGCGGAAAAATTGCCATTCAATACACCAGAGCAGCGAAAGATGAAGGAAATGATGCGATTGAATTTGGATTGGTTCATGCAGACCTTGCTGGAACGTAAAGATCGCATGAGCATGGCCAGCGGATTGGAGGTTCGGGTTCCATTCTGTGATTGGCGGCTGGTAGAGATGCTGTATCATATCCCTTGGGAGATGAAAAACTGGCAGGGACGAGAAAAGGGCCTGCTGCGGGAAGCCTTTTGCGATTGTCTGCCTGAGGAAATTACCTGGCGTAAGAAAAGCCCTTATCCTAAAACGCATCATCCGCTTTATTCTGCTCAGGTTCGCCAGATGCTTCAGGAAATTCTGGATGATCCTTCTTCTCCACTGCTGCAGTTTGTGGATTCTTCCCGTTTGCAGCAGTTGCTTCAAGAAGAGACCGCAATCCCATGGTATGGTCAATTGATGCTGACCCCGCAAACGATGGCTTATTTTGTTCAGATCAATTATTGGCTGAAACATTATCACATTCGATTTGAAGACTGCGAGTAAGCAGTCTTCTGTTGTATAATAAAAAAGGTGAGAACAATGCTGATAAAAATTGAAAGGCCATGGCTTTATTGCAACAGTGAGGTTGAAGGGACCGTTCAGGAATGGTTTGATTTCTATCGGATCAATCCTAAAAAAAGAAGGGCCCTGCTGAATAACGAAGGGATGAGGATCAACGACCAGCTGGCATCGGTGTCAGATCAAATCTGTTTGGAAGATGAGCTGGCCTTGCGGATCTTGGAAGAAAAAAAAGAAACGGGGGTGATCAAGGCGAAGCCCTGCCGCATTCTGTATGCGGATACGTTTGTGCTGGTGGCTTCTAAGGAGCCGGGAATCATCATCCATGACGATGGAAATGATTCTTTGACGCTGGATGCTCAGGTGTCTGCCTGGTTAAAGGCGCATCAAATGGATCAAAGCTTTGCCCATCTGCATCGGCTGGACCGGGAAACCAGCGGATGTGTATTGTATAGCCGGTGTGCTTTCTTTCAGCCTTTTTTGGATCATCAGCTGTATGAAAAGCAAATTCATCGGGAGTATTTTGCCCTTTGTGAGGGAGTGATTCCGTGGCAGCATAAAACGCTGGAGGGAGCAATTGGCCGAGACCGCCATCATGCAGGAAAACAGCGGATCTCCAAGACCGGCAAGCCCGCAGTGACCCATGTCGAAGTGCTTCAAAGAAATCCGCATAAAAAAACGACGCTGGTGCGCTGCGTTTTGGAAACAGGAAGAACCCATCAGATTCGGGTTCATTTGGCTGCAGCAGGGTATCCGCTGTTGGCAGATTCCCTGTATGGACGGCCTAGTCGTTGGATTGCCCGATGTGCCTTGCATGCAGGTTCGATTACATGGATCGATCCGATTTCCTTGCAGATGAAAACGGTCCATGATCCGCTTCCAAAAGAATTTTTTAATGGTTTGGACGAAACTCAGGGGTCACCTTTTGACAGAAAAAAATGATAAAATAAGCAGGAACCACAGATCAAAAGATCAGAAAAAGGGGGAATGCGAATGTTTGAAATCAACGAAGTGGTGGTCTATCGCCAGGAGATATTTCGAATCATTGACAAAAAGAAGCAAGGACCCAGTCAACAAGAAGTACTCGTGCTGGCTCCCTATCAGGAGCAGGAAGGACTGACAACACGGCTGCAGATTCCCGCGGAACAACAGGATCGTCTGCTGCGCCGCTTGAGCACGCCAAAACAGATCCAGGCTCTGATCGAAAGAATTCCAAAAATTCCTTTGGTGGAAGGGAATAACCGGATGATCGAGAATGATTATCGTCAGCTTTTGAAAAAAGGGGACTTAGATGGATGGGTTCAGATCATCAAAACAACCTGGGTACGCAATCACCAACGGATCCAGGAGCATAAAAAAAGCGGAGCGATCGATGATAAATATTTTCATGAGGCTGAAAGGCTTTTGTATGCAGAAATCGCGGCGGTTTTCCAATGCAGCTGGAAGGAAGCCAGAGAAAGGGTGCTGACTGCGATGCAGGAGGGTGAAAAAAATAGGGCGTAAGCTCTTTTTTTATGGGTGTAACAAATGAAAATTTTCTGTAAGATTGCCTTTTTGTTTCAGACATGGCATAATAAATGCAACCATGGAGGGGGAAAATAACATGAAAGAAAAAATGGTGATTCAGGCCGGATGGGTCATTGATGGCTGCGGCGGATGCCGAAGAGATCAGTCGATCTGGATCACGGAGGGCAAGATCGAAAAGATCAGCGAACGCAAGGAAGAAATTCCGTCGGAATATGAATGCATCGACGCAAAAGACAAGGTCGTCATGCCGGGTTTGATCAACTGCCATGTGCATTGTTTGAATGCGGTGGGATTGCCAGGGGATGCGGCTGATCGTCTGACAACGATGGAACGGGCCTACTGGGGATTGCGCAATCTGCAGGCGTATCTTGCCAGCGGAGTCACGACCGTGCGCAATCTTGGAACGATGAAAAATTATGATTTGGAAATCAAAAAAGCGGTGGAAAGCGGATTGATCGAAGGACCGCATATGGTTTGTTCCGGAAGCTGCATCTGCATGACGGGCGGGCATGGCTGGAAAAGCGGATTGGAGTCGGATGGCGTGGATGAATGTCGCAAACACGCCCGGCAGCAGCTAAAAGCCGGAGTTGATCTGATCAAGGTCATGGCGACAGGCGGTGTCATGACAGAAGGGGTAGAACCGGGTTCTGCTCAGCTGAGCGAGGAAGAAATGCGGGCCGTGATCGAAGAAGCGCACAAAGCCGGAAGAAGGACCGCAACGCATGCTCAGGGGACCGAGGGCATCAAAAATGCCCTGCGGGCAGGAATCGATTCGATCGAGCATGGTATTTTCCTGGATCAGGAATGCATCGATCTGATGAAAAAGAACGGCGTCTGGCTGGTGCCGACCTTGGTGGCTCCGCAGTGCATTGTGGAAGCGGGATTGGAAAAAGGACTGCCGGATTATGTCGTACGCAAGGCGAATCTGGTGAAGGATGCGCATGTAGACAGCTTTAAGCGGGCTTATGCGCAGGGAGTCAAAATTGCGATGGGAACTGATGCTGGGACCCCGTATAATTTCCATGATAATTCCGCTTATGAATTGGAGCTGATGGTGCGTTATGGGGTTTCAGAAATGGATGCCTTGGTTTTTGCGACGCGCAACAGTGCGGATTGTCTTGGAATTTTGGATCAAACTGGAACGCTGGAAGAAGGAAAACGGGCGGATATTTTGATTTTAAATGAGAATCCGTTGGAAAAAATCGACAATATCCGAAGTGTCTGGATGGTTTTGAAATCCGGAAGACCGGTAGTGAAAAAGGCCTAGGCCTTTTTCTTTTCAAGGAGGAGAAGATGAAATTTAATTGTATTGATCAGCCGTTTGTTTCCAATCGTTTTTCGATCCCGGTCAGTCATGGCATGGTATGTACCGGCAATCCGCTGGCTTCCTCAGCGGGATTGCAGATATTGCTGAAGGGGGGAAATGCAGTCGATGCCGCCATCGCGACAGCAGCGGCTTTAACGGTCGTTGAGCCAACGGCCAATGGTTTAGGCTCAGATGCATTTGCAATCGTTTGGATGGATCAGAAGATCTATGGATTAAATGCCTCTGGGGTGGCCCCGCAGGCTTTGTCGATTGAAGCGGTGAAACAAAAACATCCCGAGGCAACCATGATGCCAAAGTTTGGCTGGACTCCGGTAATGGTGCCGGGGACACCTAAAGGCTGGGCAGCGTTGAATGCCCGATTTGGCAAGCTGAGCTTAAAGGAATGTCTGCAGCCAGCGATCCAATATGCCTCAGAGGGGTTTCCGGTTGCGCCCGAGACCGCGCGTAGCTGGAAACGCTCGCTTGCCCGTTATGATCAAGATGATCCGCAGTTTGAGGCATGATTTCGTACGTTTACGATCCATGGGAGGGCCCCGGAGCCTGGTGAGATCTTTCGGATGCCGGGCCATGCGGCTACGCTGCAACAGATCGCTCAAACGCAGGCAGCAGCGTTTTATCATGGCGTACTGGCGGATCAGATCGATCTGGAAAGCCGAAAATATCAAGGCTTTTTAAGAAAAAGCGATCTGGAAGCCTATGACGTTCAATGGGTGACGCCGCTTTCAATAGATTATCATGGATATTCGATCCTGGAGCTGCCGCCGAATGGACAGGGCTTGGTAACACTTCTAGCGCTGAATACCTTGCGGCATTTTGAGCCGATGGCATGGAATCAGCAGGAAATGGTTCATCGTCAATGGGAGGCAATCAAAATGGCTTTTGCGGATGGCCAGGCGGCGATTACGGATCCCCAAGAGATGCGGGTTTCCCTAAAGACTTTGCTGAGTGAGGATTTTGGCCGGCGGCGGGCGGCTGAAATTGGAGCAAAGGCCCAGCTGGCGAAACCAATGGAATTGGGCAAAAGCGGAACGGTGTATCTGTGTACGGCCGATCAGCAAGGCAACATGGTTTCCTACATTCAAAGCAATTACATGGGATTTGGTTCCGGTATTGTTGTGAAAGAAACCGGGATCGCTTTGCAGAACCGCGGGGCAGATTTCAGCTTGGATCCACACCATGTCAATGCGTTAAAACCGGGGAAAAAGACTTATCATACGATCATTCCTGGATTTTTGATGAAAGGACAGCGGGCTCTGGGCCCTTTTGGAGTGATGGGCGGAACGATGCAGCCGCAGGGACATTTGCAGGTGGTCATGAACCTGATCGATTTTCATTTCAATCCACAGATGGCCCTGGATGCTCCGCGATGGCAGTTTGTCTCCGGAAAGAAGTTTTTGGTCGAGCCACATTTTGATCGAAATTTAGCACGTTTGCTGAAAGAGTGCGGCCATGAGGTGGAGATCGCCTTGGAACCCGGCGGATTTGGACGCGGACAGATCATCTTACGCATGGAAAACGGCACGTATTGGGGTGGCTGTGATTCCAGAACGGATTCTAATATCGCCTGCTATTAGGAAAGGCTTAGTGAACATTGTACTTCCATGGATTTTGTGATACACTGAGGACGGCATGAGGGGGAAAAAAGAATATGAAAAAAACGATTGCGATTCTTCTGGCAGCTTTGCTGCTGATGGTTTCCGGATGTTCATCGACGGTTGACGTTGAATCTTCGTATGAAAATGTTCAGGCCTATGCGGAGTACCTGAAGAAAGCTAAAGGGGATGAAAATGATATCGAAGGATACATCGATGACTCCACAGGGGAGTACATGGTGGATCTGATGAACAACAGTGATTATTTTTGGCGAGGCGAAATCATCGTCATGGATGCGGAGAACCAGCGAATTGGCTCTTATGAGACGACCTTGGTCCGTCCGCATGGTTATTATCCAAGCTATGATGTCATGGAGGGGGTTCCGGATACTTTCATCAATAAAGAAAATCAGTTTTATGAATTTACATATCCAGATGCTTCTGTTGAGTATGAACTGATTTATGACATTACCAGCGATTATGCGGAAGAATGGTACAATGTGCTGATGGGTGAGGGCTGTTCTTTAGAGAATGTAGAAGCGGCTGCAAAATATCAATATGCTGCCAACGTGATCACGGATGAATATTTCGCAAGTTATTTCTTTTATGACGAAAATTATACGACCTATTTTGATGAAGAATATGAAGAGGATTATCCTGATACCGATTCTGCGATTTATGGAGCCGGAATGGATTATTCCGCAAAGACGATCACGCTATATGAAAACAGCAGCAGCGGCTGGACGCAGATCAGCACGATCACGATGGAATAAGTTTAAAAATAAGAAAACAGAGAAGGGTAAAGGAGAATTTACTCTTTTCTTTTTTCTGTGGTACAATACAGATAATAAAATCAGGACGGTGGCATATGGAATTTTACGAAGAATTGGAAGAAAACGAAGGTCATCAGGAACTTATTGACCAGGTGCTGGCAACGATGCCAAGCGAGGATGAGTTTGCCGATCTGGCGCTTCTTTTTAAGATGTTTGCGGATGAGACACGCTGCAAGATCCTGAAGGCGCTGTCGGTCAAAGAGCTGTGCGTAGGAGAGCTTTGTTTGATTTTGCAGTTATCGCAGTCCGCCGTTTCTCATCAGCTGGCTTCCTTAAAGAAGACTCGGCTGGTACGTTCCCGTAAACAAGGGAAAACGGTGTATTACAGTTTGAATGATCAACATATTTTTGATCTGTTCCAGATTGCCTATGAGCATATTTCAGAATGAAGCGGCTGGTTGCGATTGATTTTGAAACGGCCAACGCGATGCCGGAAAGTGCCTGTGCTGTGGGGGCGATCGTCTTTGAGGATGGGGTGGAGCTCGATCATTTTTCTACGCTGATCAAGCCGCCTGCTCCTTATGATCGATTTGATGCGCGGAATGTCCAGATCCATCATATCACTGCACAGGATGTTGCGGATGCACCGGGGTTGATTACGGTATGGGAATGGCTGAGACCGTACTTTAAGGATGCAGTGTTTGTGGCACACAATGCGGATTTTGATATGATGGTGCTGGCTCGCGGCTGTCGTGTTTGTCAGCTTCCTGTACCAGATCTTTCGTATTTTTGCACGGTTCAGCTGACGCGCCGGATGTTTCCGTTTTTGCCTCATCACCGGCTGAATGACTGCTGCGAATATATGGGAATTGAACTGGATCATCATCAGGCGCTTAGCGATGCACAGGGATGCGCGCAGATCGTTCTGAATTGCATGGTCTTAGCAGGAAAAACCGATCTGGAATCTTTTTTGTCGGAATGTTTGGTGACGGTCAAAAAACTCAGTGAGAAGTTTCCGACGGAATAAGGAAGGAAGCAGACGGAAATTGGCTTGAACTTGCTCAGGCAGGCTTCTATAATAAAAAGAGTAAAGGAATTGAAGGGGAGGAAATCGAGATGGATGAAGTGCGTGAAAAAGCAAAAGCGCTGTGTACCCGCTGCCGGGTCTGCCCGGTTTGCAATGGACTGGCTTGCAAAGGCGAGATCCCAGGAATGGGCGGAAAAGACAGCGGCAGCACCTTTATTCGGAATGTTGAAAAGCTGCGGGAAGTGAAAATCAATCTGGATGTCATCGCGGAAAACAGGGAAGTGGATCCGTCCTCATTTTTGTTTGAAACCCGGGTCAGCTGTCCGGTCTATTTGGCGCCGATTGCAGGGATCACCAACAATTATGGGGCGCCTATTTCTGATGAGGAATATACCCGCCGGACCCTGGAGGGCTGTCAGGCCGCGGGAACATTGGCCTTTACAGGTGATGGCGTTAAACCAGAAATGTTTACTGGCCCGCTGGAAGAAATCGACCGACTGGGAGGCTGGGGAATTGCTACGATGAAGCCGTGGCAGAAGCCTGGAATCGAGCTTCGAATCGATGCCTTGCGACAGAAAAAAGTGCTGGCCCTGGCAACCGATATCGATTCAGCGGGACTTCCGCTTTTGCGCCACAGTGCAATTCCGGTGGAAAATAAAAGTGTAGAACAGCTCAAAGAGCTGAAGCAGATGCTGAACGTACCGCTGATCATCAAAGGGATCATGACCGAAGCCGGGGCCTTGAAAGCATTACAGGCCAAAGCCGATGCGATCGTCGTTTCCAATCATGGCGGTCGGGTTCAGGATGAAGGGCTGGCAACCATTGAAGTGCTGGAATCGATCGTTAAAACGGTCGATCATCGTATGACGGTCTTGATTGATGGCGGATTCCGGACCGGGGTCGATGTCTTTAAAGCGCTGGCTTTGGGAGCAGATGGCGTCTTGATTGGCCGTCCGCTGGGCCTGGCGGCTATTGGCGGCGGCAAGGAAGGCGTGACTGAAGCCATCAAAACGATCCGGGAAGAGCTGCGCCAAACGATGATCATGACAGGCTGCCATACGATCCATGAAATCACGCGGGACAAGGTGACGGTTTGTTTCTAGGAAAGATCCGGTTTTCTTCGCTGGATCCTCTTGCATTCTTGAAAAAACTATGATACGATTCCCCCGTCTTTCATGAGGGAGTAGTTTGCATACAGCGTATGTGACAAATCAACACAATGATCACTGGATCTGGTTTGTCTTAATGAACAAGACTCATGGATAGTCATTTTGAATGTCTATCCGTGAGTCTTTTTAATCAAGAGAGGGTAGAAAAATGGATGGATTGACTTTGGTTCTTTTAGCCTTGGGCTTATCGATGGATGCTTTTGCGGTCTCGATTTCCAATGGAATTGCGTACGGCGGAAATACACGGAAAAAGATCGTGATGACTGCGGCAGCGTTTGGCTTTTTTCAGGGAATGATGCCAGTGCTGGGATATTTTGCCGGAGTGGCTTTGAGCGATCTGATCAGCAGCATCGACCATTGGATTGCCTTGGCCCTGTTGGGATTTATTGGCGGCAAGATGATCCTGGATGCCTATCAAGAGGCCGAGGATCCGATCGAGGCGTGCGAGAGCTGTGAGCTTTCAGTTAGAACGCTGCTGCTTCAAGCGATTGCGACCAGCATTGATGCGCTGGCAGTAGGAATCAGTTTTGCTGCATTGAAGGTAAATCTTTTTTCAGGAGCGATGTTGATTGCATTGATCACCTTTGGCTGCTGCTTGATTGGCGGAGCGGTGGGTAAAAAATTCGGAGAATGGTTTGCTTCCAAGGCTACGCTGCTGGGAGGCATCATTTTGATCCTGCTGGGGATCAAGATTTTTTTCGAGCATATGTTTGGCTGAATCAAAAAGAGTTCTGAGCGTCCCATTTTGAAGTGAGTTTCACTTGCGGACTGATTTCAGAACTCTTTTTTGATTGTACGGATTTAGATAAGCTTATGCTGCTTTCGTTCAATAAAGTAACAGAAAAGCGTCAGAGCCAACAGATCGGCGGAGCCTCCTGGGCTCCAGTGATTTTGGCTCATTTTTTGATCAAGCTGTTGGACAAAGGTCAATAACTCGCACTGGTTGGGGCGCAAAGAAAGAAAGTTTCTGATTTCGTTTTGCAAAGCAAAAATTTGATCCGGTGCGGCATGATGCAATAGAGTGCTGTCTTCAGTAGTGACGATCAGCTGCAGTAAAGTGTTCAAAGCAGCATTTTCCAGTGTCCAGCCCTGTGCACGAAGCCTTTTGAGGGTGGGCAGTCCTGTTTCAAAAACACTCGGGTAGCCGGCTCGGGCTTCATGAAGAATCCCGCCGATCTGATATTGTTTTTCAATCCGCCGGCCATAACTGTCTGGCCGAAAAAACGAATCTTCCTGCAAAAGCAGCGTCTGGATCCATTGGCGTACCGCTTTCCAGCACAGCGGCTGTTGCTTCTGTAAAAGAGCGCCCAACGCTGCCAAAAATAAGGCAAAACTGAAATTGGCCCCTTTGTGAGTGTTGATTCCTTCGGTGGCCTGAAACAGCCGGGCTTCCGCTTGTCTTCCGGCCGTTCGCAATGCCTGCATCAGGGCCTGAGGTTGATTGAAAGCAAAACGGCTTCCAATTTCGACGTACTGTTCAAAAGGAGCAATCAGGGCAGCACTGCTTTGAAGAAAGGTAAAAAGATCCATGTCCTGATGAGCCCCGGCATTCAAGCGATCGACCAGTCCTGGTTTGGGGGCGATGGCTGCTTCTGTAAGCAGCGCCAGGATCGCATTTTGACATAGCAGGTGTTTTCGCTTTTGCTGAAAGTAACGGGTCATGATTTGTTGGCTGCGGCCGCTAAGCGCTTCGATCGAGTGACGGCGGCTGCGGGCGCAGACCGCGGCCTCGTTTTCGCAAAGAAGACAGCGGCGCGGCGGTAAGTTGAATTCCTGTCGGGACAGCTTGTCGCCCTGGGGGCTTAGTACATCCAGATCAAACAGCCTGGTCAATTCATTTTGATCCTCCAAAGCGATCATCAGCTGTTTGATGTCAGCCGGATTACCATTGCAGCAAAAATAGCCTTCCGGCCCGCTGTTACGATCATGAATCTCACTGTACAGACAGGAAATGCCGGCCGCTTTTAGCTGATTTTGAAGCAGGAGCGCTCCTTCCTGAAATGCTTTTTTGATGAGCGGGCTGGTCTTGATAGGGCCGGCGATATTGAGTGTAAAACAAATCAGCGTCCTGCCTTTTTGCTGCAGCTTTTTTTGTCGCAGGAATCGCTGATCGCGGGCAGCCATCATTTCTTCAACGCTGACTTCATGCATGATGGCTGCCTTCTTTCATGGCTAAGATCATTTGGCTGACTGGTTCAGGAGTCAGTCGGGCGGCGGCTTCATATTGCTGCTGGGCAATCCGTCTTCTTACTTCTGAGGCAGAAAGGATGGTTTGATCAAGACAGAAGCGCGGGCATTCGATAAGCGTTACCGGTGTTCCCTGAAATCCTTTTTTCATTAGGGCGTTATAAGCGGCGGTGGTGGGATCGAGCGGTTCACTGCCTACAAAGCGCCGGGTCAGATTCAATGCTGGAACAAAATGATGCAGAAAGACCGCAAGATCCAGCTCAGCCTGGATCGTTTGTTTTGGGGCCTGGGCTTTTAAAAAGTAATCAGGAAAGGTAGCGGAGGAAATCAGATAAGGACCGGTCGAATGAACGCTGATTTGATGAAGAGAACAGGTACTCTGGCGGACAAGCTCGATCCGCGTTTGGAAAGGCCATTCGCTGCGGTCTTCTTCGACGACAAAAAGGTACAAATGATCACATTGCTTCGCTGCCCAGCGGACCAGCTGAAGATGACCGAGGGTCATGGGGTTGGCATTCATGACAATGCAGCCGCAGACCCCTTCAAATTTGGGCAGCTGAGCTAAAAAACGTCGAATGCCTTGCGGACGGTTTTCCATAAAGAGCACGGTTTCATTTTGCTCAATGACGCTGAAACCCAATGCTTCCAGACGTGCGCGGTTTTGCGGCTTGGTAAACAGGGTCAGATGTGTGATCCCGGCTTCTTGAGCAAGCTGAATCAAAATCGAAATCAAGGTGGCAGAGAGCCCTTCCTGCTGATGCGCCGGGGCAACCATCAGATCCTTGATCACGCCATGGTCCAATCCTCCGCAGGCAAGGATCCGGTCAGATTCATCTAACAGACAGACCATTTTTTCTATTCCTTCATCCAGGACTAGGTCGCCTTCGCGCAGAAAGGCGATCAGTTCTTTTTTTCGTTGGGGTGTAAAAGGGGATGTGATCCATTTCATGAGAATACCTCCTTGAGCAGATTGATGATCGGGGAGTTGGCTTCCTTGTTTTGAATCAGCCATCCCAGCTTTCGTGGTCTAAGTTCAGGATATTCGCGCTGCCAAGAGATCATGGAGGAAACCATTTGACTTTGAAAGATCAAAACCGCACTTTGATTCAACCGTGCCTGCAGCTGGGCAACTGCGGCATTTTCGGCCCATTCCAGCGTTTCAAAAGCGGAAAGTTTTTCAGCAGCGGATCTTAAACAAGCTGGCGCATACAGGGTCGTACTGGACTGTCCCTTGGGATAAAGCAAAAGCAGCGGATCAGACTGAATAGAAAGAAAAGTCAGACCATCCTTTTTCAGCTCCTGAGGAGCTAAGACGGCATCCAGCCGCAGCAGCTGCAGGGCTGATTGCCACTCATCGGCTCTTTTTTGATGTAAAGAAAGCGGCAGATCCGGCAGGCTTTCTTTTAGCCGAAGAAGCAGCGGTTCGACGGCGCTGATTTCCAGTGAATCCTCCAGGGCCAAGCGCAGCTGAGGAAAAAGGGGCTCTGGCTGCTGTAATTCCCATAGAAGTCGATCTTGAATGGCTAAAATTTCGCGGACAATTTTCAGTGCCCGCTGTCCGCGATCGGTTTGTTTAAGCCCGGCAGGGGTCTCTACAAACAGCTGAGCATGGAACTCTTTTTCAAATCGGGCGATGCAGCGGCTCATCGTGGAACGATCGATCTGACAGCGACGGGCAGCTTCGCGCATGCTGCCGCATTCAGCGAAAGCGCTCAGATAACGCAGTTCTTCTGTTTTCATCCGTTTCCCTCCAGCTGAGCGGCAGTGGTTTTCAGCATTTGCACTAAAATCTGAGCTGGATAGGAAAGGCTCCAGCCGGAAGCATAACCGGCGACCAGTGTCCATTGGGCCTTGAGATGATCTGGCAAAACAAAGCACTGAAGGCCTTGGCGGCTTCCGAAAAAGTGCAGATAATCCTGCGGAAGAAAGGTGGCTCCGATCCCGGCTGCGGCGAGGTTGCGGGCAGTTTCAAAGCTGCGGGTCAGCATTCGGATTTTCGGCGTGAAGCCGCAGACCTGAAAGATTCGATCGGAAATTTGACGGATGCGCTGCTGCGGATACAGCAGGATCCACTCCTGATTACGGCATTGTGAAGGATCCAAAATGGATTGAGAGCCAAACGCTGCAGCGGAAGCCTGATCCATGGCCACCACAAACGGATGGGTAGTCAGCGGGATCATGGTAAAGTCGACCGATCGAAGCGGGGCATGCAGGATCCCAATGTCGACCCGCATGGTCCGGATCATTTGTTCCAAATCATCTGAAGCGGCCTCTTGAATGACAATTTCCATATTCGGGAAGCGCTGTTGATAAGCTTGAAGCAGATCGGGCAGGATCATTGCACCAAGATAATTGGTAATGCCCAAAACCAGGCGGCCTTTTAATTGGGAGTCGGGAATTTCGGCTTCATTTTCCAGCTCACGTTTTAATTTCAGCATCTTCCAGCAGGCGGAGGTTACTTTCCGTCCAGCCGGGGTGAGCGAAAGCCCGCTGTGACGGCGGTCAAAAAGCGGCTGCCCAATTTCCTGCTCCAATCGCTGAAGAGCCTGAGAAAGGGCTGGCTGAGAAATATAGAGCCGTTGGGCGGCCTGGGTCAAGCTGCCGCATTCTTCCAGTACGGTCATCATCTGCCAGTCTCGTTCATTCATTGTTTTGATCTCTCCTTTTTAAGTATTCTACCATTCCTGTGCTGAAAAACAATGTTCTTATTTAAAAATGTGCGAATTGCTTATAATTAAAGTGCAGCTTTGGTATTTCCCTGAGCATGGAGTTAATTCTATAATAAAGAAAAAGGCAGGAGGAAGATAGCATGGAGGTAAAACGAACCGTGGTTTCCGGGACCTTGGAGTCCAGTGATATCATGATCACTCTGGAAAAGGGGAACGGGACGATAGAGATCGAATTGGATTCAACGGTGATGAAGCAGTTTGGCAGTTCGATCCGTCAGGTCATTGAAGAAACATTGCGGGAGCAGGGAATCGATTCAGCATTGGTCATTGCCCGGGATCGGGGAGCATTGGACTGCACGATTCGCGCCCGAGTACAAGCCGCGATTGCCAAGGCTCAGGAGGAAAATGCAGCGTGAATTTGTTGAGAACGATGATGTTTGTCCCGGGAAATAATCCGGGAATGATTCAGGATGCCGGGATCTATCCGTGTGATGCCCTGATGTTTGATTTGGAGGACAGTGTTGCACAGGCCTCGAAAACGGATGCGCGGTTTCTGGTGCAGCAGGCCCTGATGCATTTGGATTATCCGCAGCGGCTGGTCGTTCGCATCAATGATCCGAGCACTGATTTGGGGAAAAAGGATCTGGAGGCCATCGTTCCGTGCTGCAAGGCGATCATCCGTCTTCCAAAGACGGAAACGGCAGACGATGTCCAGCAATGCGCCGATTACATTGAGAAATTGGAGCAACGGCGGGGGCTTCCTGTGGGGAAGACCCAGATGATGGCGGCGATTGAAGGACCGGAAGGGGTGCTCAATGCTCGTTCGATTGCTGCAAGCAGTCCGCGCTTGATCGGCATCGCTTTAGGAGCCGAGGATTATGTTACAGCGATGAAAACGACGCGCGGGGCGGGTGAGGAATTATTTTTTGCCCGCAGCATGATCCTGCATGCAGCCCGGGCAGCGGGTATTGCGGCCATTGATACGGTTTATTCGGATGTCAACAACGAGGAAGGGTTTATTCAGGAGGTCGAGCTGATCCATCAGCTGGGATTTGATGGAAAATCGATCATTAACCCCCGGCAAATCAAGCCGGTCCATCGCATCTATACCCCTAGCGAAAAAGAAATTGAGAAAGCCTTGGCAGTCAAAGCAGCCATCGAAGAGGCAAATCGCCGGGGCTTAGGGGTAATCAGCTTGAATGGAAAAATGGTAGATAAACCGGTTGTAGAGCGGGCTTTGAGAACCTTGGCTTTGGCCAAGGCCAGCAAAGCTTTACAGGAGGACTGACGATGGAAAAAAAGACAACATCATACAAAACAGACAAGGTCATTGGCAGTCTGAAGGAAGCTATTATCAAAAGCGGACTGAGCGATGGAATGACGATTTCCTTTCATCATCATTTCCGAAATGGCGATGCGGTCGTGAATCAGGTGATGAAGGAAATCGCTGAGCTGGGAATCCGCAATCTGACGCTGGCGGCAAGTTCATTGATCGATGTTCATGAACCACTGATCGAACATATTCGAAATGGCGTCATTGCGAAAATTGAAACGAGTGGAGTGCGCGGACGTTTGGCGGAAGCGATCTCACAAGGGCTGATGCAGGAGCCGGTGGTCTTTAGAAGCCATGGCAACCGTGCTGCAGCCATCGAAAGCGGAGAACTGAAGATCGATGTGGCCTTTTTAGGGGTGCCTTCCTCCGACTGCCGAGGCAATGCGAATGGCTTTAGCTGGGATGAAAGCTCAGAACTGCTTTGCGGATCGATCGGATATGCCATGGTCGATGCTCGTCATGCGGCCAAGACACTGCTTCTGACCCCGCAGCTGGCGCCTTATCCGAATACCCCGGCCGCCATTACGGAAGATGAGGTCGATGCCGTTGTTTTAGTGGATTCGATTGGCGATCCAAAGGGAATCGTGAGCGGGGCGACCAGATATACGAAAAATCCGAAGGAATTGCTGATGGCAGAGCAAACGGCGGAGGTGATCGAAGCAGCAGGAATTCTGCAGGAAGGATTTTCCATGCAGATGGGAACTGGCGGCGCTTCGTTGGCAACGGCGCGATTTATTCGAAACAAAATGATAGAAAAGGGAATCAGCGCAGATTTTGCGCTGGGTGGAATTACCCAGCAGATCGTTCAGATGCATGAGGAAGGATTGATTCAAAAAATTCTCGATGTCCAGTCATTTGATCTGGGATCGGCTCGTTCGGTCCGGGATAATCGCTTCCACACGGTGATTTCGGCCAGCCAGTATGCCAGTCCTTCACAAAAAGGGGCGGCGGTCAATGCGCTGGATGTCGTGATTTTATCGGCTTTGGAAATTGATACGGAGTTTAATGTCAATGTGCTGACCGGCTCTGATGGCATCCTGCGCGGGGCTATCGGCGGACATCCGGATACGGCGGCCGGAGCCAAGTGTGCGATCATTGTGGCGCCGCTGACGCGTGGCCGGATTCCAACGGTAGTACGTCATGTGGACACGGTAGTCACTGAAGGAAAAACGATCGATGTGCTGGTCACTGAACGGGGGATCGCGGTCAATCCAGGCCGTCCGGATTTAAAGGAAAAACTGGAAAAAGCCGGACTGCCGGTAAAAACGATTGAAGAATTGCGACAGATGGCCGAACAGATCGTGGGATGCCCTAAACCGATTGAAAAAACCGATCGAATCGTGGGACTGGTGCTCAATCGCCAGGGAGAAATACTGGATCGAGTTTATCAGATCAAGGAGGAAAAAGCATGAAAGATGTATTTGAGCTGCATCAAGGCGGCGGCGCCTTGGAAATTCAGGCTAAATTGCCGGTAACCAACAAAACTGAATTGGGGCTGGCTTATACTCCGGGCATTGCGAAGCTTTGTTCGGCAATCGAAAAGGACCCGAAAGCAGCAGAGGAATATACCTTAAAAGGTAAATTGGTGGCTATCATTACGGATGGCAGTGCCGTTTTGGGACTTGGAAATATTGGCCCGATGGCAGGGCTTCCGGTTGTCGAGGGCAAGGCGCTGTTGGATAAGCAGCTGGCTGGGATCGATGCGATCCCGCTTTGCATCCGGCAAGCCCCTGTTGAGCAACAAGTAGAAACGATTGCCAATCTGGCAGACAGCTTTAGTGCCATCCATCTGGAGGACTTTAAGGCCCCGGAATGTTTTGAACTAGAGCGTCAGCTGCAGGAGCGGCTTTCTATCCCGGTCCATCACGATGATCAGGATGGCACTTCGATTGCGGTGCTGGCGGCACTGATCAACAGCTGCAAAGTAACCGGCCGGACGCTGAAGGACTGCCGCGTGGTGATCTGCGGTGCCGGAGCAAGTGGGATTGCTACGGCAAAACTGCTTTTGGAAGCGGGAATAACACAGATCATCCTGACCGATCTGAATGGCATCCTTCATCCGGAATTAAAAGGAATGAATGCTGAGCAGGCAGCGATGGCCAAACAAACGAACCCAGAAAGAAAAACGGGAAGTTTGAAAGAGGCACTCGTTGGAGCAGATGTGTTTATTGGATTGAGTACGGCAGATGTGATCAATGAAGAAGAGGTCCGCAGCATGAGTCCCAATCCGATCGTTTTTGGACTTGCCAATCCGAATCCGGAAATCGATCCAGCACTGGCGAAAAAGGGCGGTGCGGCCATCATTGCGACAGGGGGCAGCAAGTATCCGAACCAGATCAACAATGTTTTGGTTTTCCCTGGCTTGTTTAAAGGTCTATTGAAGACTCGACAGCGTTTCATTTCCAAGGAAATGAAGATTCGGATCGCTCAGGCTTTAGCGGCTTTGGTTGAGAATCCTACGGCAGATGATGTGATTGCGGACGTTTTTGATCCGCGGGTAGTCGATGCTGTGGCCCAGGCCGTGGTTCAATGCCAGAAAGATCCGGCATGACGAAAAAGGACAGAAATTATCTGTCCTTTTTATATACCTGCTTGTATAAAAAGCAGTGCAGTACTGTATGCTTTAGAGGAATTTTTCTTTGATGCGGGTAGGTCTCTTTTTCATGTTTGATGGATGAAAAGACAATCAAATTGGTTATTGAAGCCAATGGATCAGACTAAAACGTCTGAATCCGATCCAGCCTTTTTAAATCAGATAAGGCAGCATCAGTGTGGCGAGTCCAAGAAAGACAAAGAAGCCAAGGACATCCGTTGCCGTGGTGACGAAAATGCTGGAAGCGAGGGCCGGATCAATGCTGAATTTTTCCAGGATCAAGGGGACGCTGAAACCGGAAACGGTCGCAATGATCAGGTTAGTAAGCATCGCGAAGCCGGCAACGATGCCAAGCATGGGATTGCCATAAATCCAAAGGCAGCCAAGGGCAACAATAGCGCCTAATGAAAGCCCGCAGAAAATTCCAACACCAAATTCTTTTAAAAAGACCCGAAGCGCATTTTTGCCGCTGAGCTCGCCCAGTGCAATTCCGCGTACGATCAGTGTAAGCGATTGGGTTCCGGCGTTTCCGCCCATCCCGGCAATGATCGGGTTGATGGCAGCCAGTGCAACGACCTGCTCAATGGTTCCAGAAAACAGGGCAACGACGGCAGCGGCCAAGACTGCAGTGACCAGATTGACCGTTAGCCAAGGCAGGCGGGAGCGAATGGAATCTTTCAAAGACCCATCCACTTTTTCTTCTTCATCCAAGCCGGCTAGACGATGAATGTCCTCGGTCGTTTCTTCCTGAATGATATCGATGACATCATCAACGGTAATCACACCGCAGATCACATTTTCATCGTTGACAACAGGCAGCATCAAATAATCGTATTTGGCAAAAACATTGGCGACTGCTTCCTGATCGTCGTCGACATGGACACTGACGACATGCGGATTGGTGATTTGAGCGATACGGGTGTCGAAATCACTGGCGACGATGTCGCGCAGCGAAACAACTCCTTTGAGATGATCCTGACGGTCGATGACATACAAATAATAGACCATTTCGGCATCTTCAACGGCCGTATGCAGGTATTCCAGCGTCTTTAAGATCGTTTTGTTTTCGCGGATGCTGATGAATTCGGTGGCCATCAGGGATCCGGCTGATTTGTCATGATATTGGAGCAGTGCGGAGACTTCTTCACGGTCCTCCTGGTTCATTTTTTCCAGCAGGTCCTGTTTTTCTTTTTCATCTAGATTGTGGACCAAGCCGGTGATTTCGTCGCTGGACATTTCTTCCAGGATCGTTTTTTGTCTTCGGGCAGAAAAGTGCATGAGCAGCTCATATTTGTCTTCATCCTCTTCAAAGTCCATCAAAAGAGCGATCGTTTCATCGGGAAGCTGATTGAGGATCGATTCTGCTTCGTTAGGAAATTCATGAAGCACGCTTAGGATGTCTACCGGATGGATATATTCCAGCTGTTCTTTGATAAAGGAAGGATCGGGGTGGAGCAATTGTTCCTTGAGCTGATTGAGATCGTTTTCAGACGGCATGAGAATCACCTGCTTTCGTTTTTATTATACGCAGTTTGAGTGAAAAAGAAAAAAGAAAGCTAATCAAGCTTTCCTTGAACTTTTTTTTGGGCCTGGCGGATTGTCCAGGAATACACGCAGCCGCAATAGTCCTGCCGATACATGTGATTTTCGCGGATCAGGGCGTTGGCTTTTAAAATGCCATCGGCTTTTTTAAAGTCTGAGTGAAAATAGCGGACGCTTGGGAAATCCTGAGCCAGCTGAGCTCCGATTTCATTAAGGACCTGGCTGTCTTTTTGCCGCGAGATGGTCATCACCGTGGTCATATAAGAGAAGCCATGATCAGCGGCGTACCGCAGGGCTTCCTGGATACGCAGCCGGTAGCAGAGCCAACAGCGTTTGCCGCGTTCCGGCTCATCTTTCAATGGGGCCAGTTTAGCGGTGTAGGCGGCGTTGTCATAAGGTGGAACGATCAGCTCGATGGGCTGATCCAAGGTTTGATTGCGCCGCTTGAGATAGCGTTGGAGCTCTTCTAGCCGGCGCTGGTATTCGGTTTGCGGATAGATGTTGGAGTTGTTGTAAAGAATGGTGATTTGAAAATAAGGCAGCAGAAATTCTATCGGCCAGATCGCGCAGGGACCGCAGCAGGCATGCAGCAGCAGCGTTGGCTTTCCTTGGCTTGGATCAAGCTCAGCTAAGGTTTGAAGACTTTGCTGGTAATAATTAATCTTCATTATCAATGAACATCGCATCGCCGAAGGAAAAAAATCGATAATCCATCTTTACTGCGGTGTTGTAAGCCTGCATGATGTGATCTTTGCCAGCAAGAGCGCTGACGAGCATGATCAGCGTGCTTTTTGGAAGATGAAAATTGGTAATCAAGGCATCGATGGCGCGAAACTGATAACCGGGATAAATAAAGATATCAGTATTTCCGCTGCAGGCTTCAAAATGACCATCAAAGCGCTGAGCGACCGCTTCCAGGGTACGGCAGCTGGTGGTTCCAACCGCAATGATCCGGTGTTTTTCTTGTTTGGCCTGATTGAGCAGATCGGCGGTTTTTTGCGGCATGCTGTAGTATTCTGAATGCATGATATGATCTTCAACATCTTCTTGACCCATTGGCCGAAAGGTGCCCAGCCCGACATGCAGCGTCAGATCCGCGATCTGGACACCCTTGGCTTGCAGCTGATCAAAAAGCTCCTCGGTGAAATGCAGCCCAGCTGTCGGAGCGGCGGCGCTGCCCTCGATCTTAGCGTAGACGGTTTGATAGCGCTCCTTATCCTGAAGCTTTTCATGGATGTAGGGCGGCAGCGGAACATTTCCTAACTCTTCCAGGATCTCCATGAAAATGCCTTCATAAAGCATTTCAAAAAGGCGAATGCCTTCCGGGCGAACCTCAATGCAGCGAGCTTGAAGGCGGCCATCCCCAAAGGTGATCATGGTTCCCAGTTTGACGACCTTGGCGTTGCCCACCAGACATTCCCACACACCGCCAGTTTGTTTTAAAAGCAGCAGTTCGACATGGGCCCCGGTTTCTTCCTTGATGCCAAATAAGCGGGCCGGGATGACCCGGGTGTTGTTGCGGACAAGGACATCTCCGGCATGCAGATAGTGGACAAGATCATAGAAATGACGATGCTCCATCTTACCGCTGTAGCGGTGCAGGATCAGAAGACGCGATTGGGTTCGGTCGCTAAGCGGAACCTGAGCGATGCGATCTTCTGGCAGAAAATAATCAAAATCACTGGCTTTCATGATTAAAACCCTCTTTCATCAAAACCGGATCGGCTGAGCACTTCCTTTTTGAAATCCAGGAAGCGGTCCTGGCGGATTGCCCGTCGGGCATCTTCAGCCAACCGCGTCAAAAAGCGAATGTTGTGGATCGACAGCAAACGGCTTGCCAGCCCTTCATTGCAGCGGTGCAAATGACGCAGGTAGGCGCGGGTATAATGGCGGCAGCATTCGCAATCGCAAAGCGGATCAAGCGAAGAAAAATCCGTTTCATATTCTTTTTTCTTGATATTGATCCGCCCTTGGGAAGTCATGCAGGTTCCATGCCGGGCGATGCGGGTAGGTAAAACACAGTCCATCATATCGATGCCGCGCTCGATAGCTTCCAGCATGTCATTGACGGCTCCGACGCCCATCAGGTAGCGGGGTTTTTCAAAAGGCAGGAAACGTACTGAGTCTTCGATCATTTTCTGCATCGTCGCTTTGTCCTCTCCAACACTGGTTCCGCCGATCGAATAGCCGGGAAAATCCATTGCGGCAAGCTCTTTTGCACAGCGTTCTCGCAGATCCTGATATTCGCCGCCTTGTACGATGCCAAAAAGTGCCTGATCTTCTTTGCGCTGATGGGCATCGAGTCCGCGCCGCGCCCAGCGAAGCGTCCGTTCCATGCTTTGCTTAGCATATTCATAAGTGGCCGGATAGGGAATGCATTCATCAAAAGACATGATGATATCCGCGCCGAGCTTATTTTGAACCTGAATGCTGATTTCCGGGGACATGAACAGTTTTGAACCGTCCAGATGACTTTTGAAGGTGACTCCTTCCTCTTGAATCTTTCGGCGGTCTGCCAAAGAGAAGACCTGAAAGCCGCCGCTGTCAGTCAGCATCGGCCCTTGATAATTCATGAATTGCTGAACGCCTCCGGCTAAAGCAACAACATCCTCGCCCGGTCTAAGCCACAGATGATAGGTGTTGGCTAGAATTACTCCAGCGCCAGCGGCCTTGACTTCTTCCGGGGAAAGAAATTTGACAGTGGCAAGAGTGCCAACCGGCATGAACATTGGTGTTTCAACCGTGCCGTGGGGGGTGTGTAGAAGACCGGCGCGAGCGCCAGATTGTTTGCAGACATGCGTGCATTCATAGTAAAATTTTTTCATTAAATCACCGCCAGCATTGTATCACAGAAAATCAATTTTTGACAGGAAAAGCACGATTTGAAGAAGCGTTTCGAAAAAGAGCGGTTTTGGCTGAAATTTGAATGCGGTACATGGGGGTTTATGGTAAAATAAACACAAAGAGGTGCCCTATGAAATCAAAGGAATTGAAAATTTATAATATTCCCCGGGAAAAACCGCCGCTTTTGGCGATGAACATCAAGCCGCGCAAGCTGCTTTTTGTGCTGCTGTGGATGGCTCTTCTTTTGTTTTGTTTCAGTCCGACCTTTTCGGTGCTGGGCTTGGTGGCGAGTGCAATTTGTTTATTTGCCTTGGTGGCAATGCCGGATCGGCCGCTTTTGGATATCTATGAAACGATGCTGGTGGTGTATGATGATCATCTTCCGGATACGTGTTTTTGTATCTATTGGGATGAATTGCTGAGCTGGCAATACATCCGTACCCAGCAGACCGATCGGCTGCGGCTGGAGCTGGTGGATGGTCAGCATGTGGAATGTGATATTTTCCGCAGCCGTAAATTGTTTTTTTATCTGAATCTTTTGGCCCATGGCAAAGAGAAGAAGCTCATTCGGAAAAGAGGAAAGAACGGATGATCCTGTTGTGCGGCTTGCGCAGAAAAAAGATCCGTGGTCGTTATCTGGGCATTCGCTATTGTCGGCGCTGCGGACGTTTTCAGCATTTTTATCTGATGCGATTCAACAAGCAGCTGACATTGTTTTTTGTTCCGGTTTTTTGGTGGACGGAAATGACGTGGGTCGGCTGCGGGATTTGTAATCAGGGCTTTCAGATCGATCAAAAAGAAGCCAAGCGGCTGGATGAATGCTATGTTTCTTTTCCAAACGAAGAAAAGGGGCGAAGAATTTATGAATTTTGTGTGGACCACGCATGGAACCAGGAAAATTGTCCGAAAAATTGGGATCGGCTGTTTGAACAGGTTAAGGAACGATTTGCGCTAAACGGATTCGACGATGATTTTAAAAAGCTGATTCGCAATATTTTTGCTGTTCAGGAGGCGGCACGCTGTCAATCCAAGATCGTGGATTAAGCAGAAAGAAAAAGCATGTCACAGAAAAAAAAGAGAAGAAAAAAGAAATATCGGCTGAAAAAAGAGGTCAAACGAAAACTGCAGATCATTGCGGTTCTTTTTTCGCTGATTAGCTTGATCGTGCTGGTATTTACAGCGTTTGGTTCTCGTCAAAAGGATGCGGCCGTCAGCCAGGGCGTCTGGCTGGATGAAGCGCTGGGAGTTCCGGTGATCCAGCAGATCATTCCGGAAGGAAGTCAAAACCGCCCGGGAATGATACGAAAGATCCGCTGGATCGTGATTCATGAGACGGATAACTTTGAAGCCAGTGCCGATGCTCGCCACCATGCTGATTACTTGTGCGAGAACAAAACAGAGATCAACTCGTGGCATTACACGGTGGACGAGGCCGTGATCGTGCATACGCTTCCCGATGAAGAGGTTGGCTGGCATGCCGGGGATCAGCAGACTCCTGGCGGCGGCAATATGAGCGGGATCGGGATCGAAATGTGTGTGAATGAGGGCAATGATTTTTCGAAGACTTTGGACAATACAGCGAAATTGGTGGCGGTGCTGTTGAAGCAATACGGACTGTCTTTAAAGGCGGTTCAGAAGCACCAGGATTTTTCTGGGAAAGACTGCCCGGCCCATCTTTTAAAGGAAGCAGACTGGCAGCAGTTTCTGGATCAAATCCAAGCGTATTACGATCAGCTTGAATAAGTAGTATCAAGCTTTTTGACGGGGAATGGAAGCTTTTGTGGAAATTCATCGCAGTTTGGAGTACAATGGAAAGCGGTGATAAATAAATGAGCAAATTGGGATTAGTGCTGGAAGGCGGCGGCATGCGTGGCGCCTATACGGCGGGCTGTCTGGCTTGGATGATCGATCAGCAGCTGGAAGTGGATTACGGTGTTGGCATTTCGGCAGGAGCAGTGAATATCTGCGCTTACTTTTTAAAGGATAAAACCTTTCTTCACGACATCATGGTCAAATACATGTCAGACAAAAAGAATGTGGGATGGATTCCGTTGCTGAAAGAGCACCGGTATGTCGGTTATGATTATATGTTTGATCATCTGCTTCCGGAGGTGGTGCATTTTGATGTTTCGCCACTACGAGAAGAAAAAGCGAATCTGGAATTTGGAATTTATGATCTGAATCGCTGTCAGACCGATTTTTATGGCTCGGAAAGTTTGGATGATGGCTTGCGGATGATCAAGGCGGCCTGCACGCTGCCGATTGCTGGTCGGATCGTGGATTATCAGTCCCATCGTTTTTTGGATGGCGGTATTTCCGTAATGATTCCACTGGAGCGGGCTTTAGAGAAAGGCTGCGATCGCAACATCGTGATCATTACCAAGCCGGAAGGCTATGTCCGTAAACCGGCTGGTGCATTCATGCGCTGGCTGATGAAATTTAACTATCCGCACTATCCGAAGATGGTGTACGACTACACCCATCGGCATGAAAATTACAACAAGCAGATGGCTCGGATCGAGGAAGAAGTCAAAGCCGGACGCAGCGTTTTGATCCGTCCGTCCAAATCGATTCCTGTCAAACGGTTCAGCGGCGACCCGGAAAACCTGAAAAAATTATATGAGCTGGGTTATCAGGATATGGAAGCCCATCGTGAAGCGATTTTTGCCTTGCGCCAAAGCGGAGAAAGTAGCGATCGATAGATCGCTTTTTTAGTAAGCAAAAAAAGAGTTCGATCTTGAATTTGACTTTCCTAAAGGAAACCATTCGCATCGAACTCCTTTTTATCTTTTTATTTATTTGCCTTCGTAGCTGTCCTTGAGGATCTGGATCATGTCTTGGACCATCGGGACGCGAGGATTGGCTGGAGAGCACTGATCTTCATAAGCCAGATAAGCGATCTTTTCCAGGGTGCTTTCCCATTGAGCGGCATCGATGCCTTGATCTTTGAAGCTCATCTTGATTCCGCAATCCAAGGCCAGTGATTTGCACGCCTGTGCATAGGCCTCGACCCCTTCTTGAACGGTATTGAATTTTAAACCGATCAAACGCGCCAGCTCGCAGTATTTTTCATCCGCCTTGTAATAATTGTACTTCGGCCAGATGCCTGGTTTTTCCGGTTTGGTGCCGTTGTAGCGAATGACATAAGGCAGTAAGATCGCATTGGCCCGGCCATGAGGAACATGGTATTCGCCGCCGATCTTGTGGGCCAGTGAGTGATTGACGCCCAGGAAGGCGTTGGCGAAGGCCATTCCGGCCAGTGTGGCGGCGTTGTGCATCTTTTCGCGCGCTTCCGGATCATTTTTGCCATTGGCGACGGCTCTTGGCAGGTATTCAAAGACCATTTTGACGGCCTGCAGTGCCAAGCCATCGGTGAAATCCGAAGCCAAGGTAGAGACATAGGCTTCTGTGGCATGGGTCAAAACGTCCATTCCGGTGTCGGCCGTGATGGAGGCAGGCAGGCTCATTGTCAAGGCCGGATCAACGATAGCCACGGTCGGAGTCAAGCTGTAATCGGTCAGCGGGTATTTTTTGTTTTCTTCTTTATCGGTGATGACGGCAAATGGCGTGACCTCTGAACCGGTTCCTGAGGTGGTTGGAATGCAGACCAGCTTGGATTTTTTGCCAAGTTCCGGATAACGGAAGGCCCGCTTGCGGATATCCATGAATTTCTGCTTCAGATCATCAAAGTTGACATCCGGCTGTTCATAGAAAAGCCACATGCCCTTGGCGGCGTCCATGCTGGATCCTCCGCCGATGGCAATGATTGTGTCCGGCCGGAAGGCCTGCATCAGACCGAGCCCTTTTTTTACGGTTTGGATGGATGGATCCGGTTCAACGTCACAGAACAGCTGGACCTGGACCTTGTTGCGGCGCTGTTCAAGCTGATCAGTAACGCGGGTCACATAACCGAGGTCGACCATCGAGCGGTCGGTGACAATGAAGACCCGTTCCACATCGCGCATGCTGTGAAGATATTCGATCGAATCCCGTTCGAAATAAATTTTGGATGGAACCTTGAACCACTGCATATTGTTTCTCCTTTTTCCAATCTTTTTGATGTTCAAGAGATTGATGGCACTGACGTTGTCGGAAACTGAGTTGTGACCATACGAACCGCAGCCCAGCGTTAAAGAAGGAATAAATGCATTGTAGACATTGCCGATCCCGCCGAAGGTGCTTGGCGAATTCCAGATGATGCGGCAGGCCTTGATCCGTTCGCCAAATTTTTTGGCTAACTCGCTGTTGGCCGTATGAATGGCGGCACTGTGTCCGACGCCATTAAACATGACCATCGCTTCTGCTTTATTAAAGCCGTCTTCTACCGAATCGGCCTTGAGCATGGCCAAGACTGGACTGAGCTTTTCGCGGGTCAGCGGTTCATTGGGTCCGACTTCCTTGCACTCAGCAATGATCAGACTGCAGCGCGGATGAACAGCGAAGCCGGCTTGTTCGGCGATCCAGGCGGCAGACTTTCCGACGATGTCCGGATTCAGCTTGGCATTGGCGGCATTTTTGGTGTAGCTTTTAGCGTTGAACATGTATTGTTCCAGCAGCTCTTTTTCTTTTTTGGTGGCAAAGTGGACATTATAATTCTTAAATTGTTCCTTGACATCGTCATAGATCTCTTTATCGACGATGACGGCCTGTTCAGAGGCGCAGATCATGCCATTGTCAAAGGCTTTGGATAAGGCGATGTCGTTGACGGCTTGTTTGATATCGGCCGTGGTTTCAATGTAGGCAGGAACGTTGCCGGCTCCGACGCCCAGTGCTGGTTTTCCGCAGGAATAGGCGGCCTTGACCATCTCATTGCCGCCGGTGGCTAAAATGGTGGCGACTCCTGGATGATTCATGAGGGCGGAAGTGGCTTCCATGCTTGGATGCTCGATCCATTGAATGCAGTTTTTTGGTGCCCCAGCTTTGATCGCAGCTTCATAGACGACCTTGGCCGCGGCGATGGAGCATTGCTGTGCCTTAGGATGAAAACCGAAAATGATCGGATTGCGGGTTTTCAGGCAGATCAAGCTTTTAAAGATGGCGGTGGAAGTTGGATTGGTGACCGGGGTAACGCCGGCGATGACGCCGACCGGTTCTGCCACATAGGTCAGTCCCTGGACCTCGTCCTCCTTGATGATACCGACCGATTTCAAATGTCGCATGTGATTGACGACGTATTCGCAGGCAAACAGATTTTTGGTAGCTTTGTCTTCAAAGACTCCGCGGCCGGTTTCCTCGATGGCCAGCCGGGCCAGCTCGCCGTGTTTGTCCAAGGCGGCAACCGAACATTTGGCGACGATATAATCTACCTGATCCTGATCCAGTTTTAAAAATTCATCAAGGGCTTTTAAACCGTTTTCGACCAGCTGATTGACTTCTGTTTGTGCAGGGCTGAGTGTTTCTTCCATGTTGTCTTCCTCCTTGTGAAATAATTCACTTCAACGTGACGAGGGCATTATAGCACCCCGAAAAGGGGATGACAAGAGGTTTTGTTAAAAAAATCACATGTAAACGCTACCAGTTGAAATGACACCGCTTACAGCATTCTTTAAGGAGGCTTCTTTGGGTGGGAAACGTTTTTTTGCCCAACGGGAAGATGATCAATCGAATACACTGCAGTGGAGGTGAAACGATGTCACAAGGAAAATTGCAGATTATTACCACCACCGCCAGCAAGGCTTTACCGCTGGAGGGGGTATCTTTGTCTGTGTTTGATCCGGTAACGGAAAAAGTTTATGAACTGACGACGGATGCGGAGGGCTATGCCGAAGCGATTTTGATTGACGCTCCGGATCGGGCTTTATCTCTGGATGCCAGCTATGAGGGAATTCCGTATTCCAAAGTGGATCTGACTGCCTTGAAAGAGGGATTTCAGCAGATTTCCATTTTTGGGATCCAGATCTTTGCACAGGAAACGGCTTTGATGGAATTGGATATGACGCCGATTGCGGAAAGTCAGTTTCGCACTACGATTATTGAGATTCCAGATAATCAGCTGGTGAGGACAATGCAGCGCTCCAGCAATGATCATGCCGAGGAAGATCTGATGACTTTTGTCTTGGATTATCCGATCATTCCGAAAACGATCACAGTTCATTTGGGAAGGCCTACGGCGAGTGCTCAAAATGTGACGGTGACGTTTAAGGATTATATCAAAAACGTGGCTTCTTCGGAAATTTATCCGACCTGGCCGGTGCAAAGTTTGCGGGCCAATATTTACTGTCAGATTTCGCTGGCTTTGAATCGGGTCTATACGGAATGGTATCGCAGCAAAGGATATAGCTTTGATATTACCAATTCGACTGCTTATGATCAATATTTTGTGTATGGACGGAATATCTTTGAAAGCGTGAGCGTGATCGTGGATGAGATCTTTAATGAATATATCCGAAAGAAAAACACGATCAATCCGTATTATGCGGAATACTGCGATGGAAGAACCGTTTGGTGCAATGGATTAAAGCAATGGGGGACGGTCTATCTGGCGAATAATGGAAACAATGCCTTTGAAATTCTGACCTATTATTATGGAGAGGATATCGAAATCGTCTCGACCGATCGGATCGAAGGGGTAGCTGGATCTTTTCCAGGGATGAATTTGAAGGAAGGGGTTCGTTCGGATGCGGTGGCAGTGATTCAAAATCAGCTGAATCGGATTGCCGTGAATTACCCGAATATTCCTACGATCTATCCGGTGGACGGTATTTTTGGTCCGCAGACCAAGGCGGCGGTCATCACCTTTCAGAAACAGTTTAATCTGACAGCGGATGGCATTGTTGGCAGTGCGACCTGGTATCAGATTTCCTATATTTATGTCGCTGTGAAGAAACTGGCAGAGCTGACTTCAGAGGGCATTGAGGATCGGCTTCAGTACGAATATCCGGGGACTCCGATCCGTCAGGGAGATCGTAATGTCTATGTGCAGGAAATTCAGTTTTTCCTGCAGAAGATTTCCTTATTTACCAGTGCTGTTCCTTCGGTGAAGATCGATAGTTCTTTTGGCAGCAGCACGAAGGCAGCTGTGATGGCTTTTCAGCGGCTGGCGGGACTGAGTGCCGATGGCATTGTTGGCCCTGCAACCTGGAATGCTTTGGTGAAAGCCTACCGGGATACTTTGAATGTTGCTGTGCCGGATCAAACATTGATGCCGGCCTATCCGGGAACGGCGCTTAGGATCGGCAGTACCGGGGAAAATGTACGGATCGTACAAAATGCCTTGAATGTCATCAATCAGGCGGAGGGCAATCTGTCTTTGATTGCCGTGGATGGGATTTATGGCAACGCGACCGCTCAAGCCGTTCGAAACTTCCAAAGCCGTAATGGTCTAAGCGTCGATGGAGTGGTTGGCCCGGCGACCTGGAATGCCTTGCGGAACCAGTATACTGCGGTACGAGCCAATCCGATTGCCTTTTCAGCAATCAATTATGAGCTGTTTGAGATGCTTTATCGCAATTATACCAGCTTGATGTACAACATCGACAACGAAGAGAAAAATCTGTAATAAAGGCGGCCAAATGGCCGCCTGCATGCATGGGTCAATATCGGATAGTAAATCGGTCCTCCTGCTGAAGAGGAATTTCTTTGAGGACATAGTCATCGACCCGAATGAACATGTTGCCTTCCTTGAGAATACGAAGGATGTGATCGATGTCTGCGATTGAGCCTTGCAGTTCCATTTCGACTTTTCCGTTTTCCATATTGCGGATCCAGCCGGTACAATGATGCGTGATTGCCTGCATCTGAACATAGGATCGAAATCCGACCCCCTGGACTCGGCCGTCAAAAATGATAAAATAACGTTTCATGGCGGCGCCTCTCTTTCTGATTATCAGTATATCGTAAAAATCAAGGCGGCGCTATGCAAATTCATAATAACGCTTTGTAAAGCCTTATTGTGAAAACGACGGGGTGAAAATCAGTTGCATTTGAGGAAATAATGGGTATAATTTAATTAGAAGTGGTGCTGTAAGCAACCAATATTATCTTATCCCTTTATTCATCGGCTTATAGGATCACTTCTACCGGGAGGATAACAGGCAGCTGCCTGTTTTTTTATAAAGAAAAGTCTTGAAAAAAGGACTGTTCTTAGATTTTTGATTTTAAAGAAAAAAGGGGGTGCGGTATGAAAAAAGGCGTTGTGATTGCGAATATTCGAGCAGGAAGGCAAAAGATCAAGCATCAGCTGGCAGAGGTTTTGAATTTGCTGAATCAGGCGGGCTATCGCTGTGAAGTATGGATCACCCAGTATCCGCATCATGCGCTGGAGTTGGCAGAGCAGCTTGATCCGATGACGGATTTGGTGGTGGTCTCGGGCGGAGACGGGACGTTGAATGAAGTGATCAATGGCTTGATGCGTGGAAATTTATCGATCCCATTAGGGTATCTTCCCTCTGGAACGACCAATGATTTTGCCACGTCCATGGGGATTGGAAAGGATTGTGTCAAAGCGCTCACCCAGCTTTTGAATGGCTCCGAGGTACAGATCGATATCGGACGGATGGCAGAACACTATTTCAGCTATGTGGCTTCCTTTGGCGCCTTTACCGAGAGTGTTTACCATACCGATCAGTCGCTGAAGAATGTGCTGGGCTATGCCGCCTATCTTTTGGAGGGAGCGAAAAGCATCGTGGATATCCGGCCGGTGAAAATGAAAGTCATCACCGAAGCGCTGACGCTGGAAGAAGAGTATTTGTTTGGTGCAGTGGCCAACAGCACCTCGATTGCCGGATTTTTGAAGCTGGACCAGCGGCTGGTCAGGATGAATGATGGCTTGTTTGAGGTGCTGCTGATTCGCTGCCCGAAAGATTTGGCTGAGATTGCCAAGGTGGCCAATTATATCAATCAGCGCAACTACAATAATGAATTTATTCGATTGATCCAAACCTCCTGGGTAAAGATCGAATGCAGAAAAAAAGTGGATTGGAATTTTGATGGAGAACGGGTGCCGGGACAAAGGACGATGATGTTTGAGGTCGTTCCGGATGGCTTGCGCTTGCGAAAATAAAAGTCATCGCGGGATGACTTTTTTGATGTTTTAATAATTGTTGATGTGATAGGCTTCGTCCATCGTGGTGGTATAGAAACCGCCGATGTACAGGATCAGATCAAAATCGGTTTCCTGAAGAGCTTGGACCAGATCGAAATACTCGTTAAATTCACCAAGATAGTGGCGCAGATCGATATAAACAGTCTGATCGAAATGCGAGGAGAGCACCGGTTTGATGGCATTGGAATAGGAATCGCTGAGGATCAGGGCGTTGAGTCCGGTATTGTTTCCGAAGTTGTAAATGACTTCGGCCGAGTCCTGTCCAAAAAATTCCTTGTAATGATTGATCGTTGGATCTGAAGTATCAATTTCACCGGCAGCATAGGCTGAACGCTGGCCGTATTCTTC
>CALVGQ010000089.1 GCA_944327135.1 uncultured Erysipelotrichaceae bacterium
ACCTAGTAATAGTACCGAAATATCAAAGAATGGTAATATATAACAAGTTACGATTGGAGATAGGAAAAATACTGCGAATGTCGATAGAAAGAAAACCGGGGTGTAAATTGCTGGAAGCAGAAGCATGCCCGGATCATGTGCATATGTTAATAGAAATACCGCCGAAGTGTAGTATTTCAGAATTTATGGGATAGCTCAAAAGCAAGTCAACATTGATAACCTTTGAAAGACATGCGAATATGAAATACAAATTTGGAAACTGATAATTCTTTAGAAAAGGTAATGATTAAAATATTGGTAGAACAAATCAATAATGAATTGAAGCGTTTGAGTGTAACAGAGCAAAAAATAATACAAGGAATATTCTATGATGGATTATCAAAAAAGAAAGTTGGAGAAATATTAGGCTATTCTTGAACTATAGTCAAGTAAATAGACACATCTATTAGAAAAATTTTTCTGGAAAGAGGAACTATGCCTGATTTCAGAAGAGTTCTTCTTTTTCATTCGGTGTTAACATTCCAAGAGAGCTATGAGGCCTTCTTGAACAGAAGTCCTGATGAAGGTGATCAGGACAGTTGCCATTGTCTTTGTGCAGTAATTACGATAAGGCTTATCGGTGGACATGCGAGGCAGTTGAAAAGTTCTCATCAGGCGGTACACTCGTTTGACACTGATGTTCATGACATAATTGCGCTGAAGAACAACTGTGATTTTGTAAGCATCAAGACGCTTATTGTAATCAGCATAAATCTGAAGAATAAGTTTGGCTATTTTCTAATTTTCCTTGGTGCGATTAGCAGGCTTTGAATTGTAATGCTTATAATAAGTGCTTCTTTTAACACCTAAGACTTTACAGAGAATCTTGATGTCATGCTGGAAGCGGAGTTTATGAATGGCTTTTAATCGTTGTTCGAGTGTAGTGTGAAGATGGCCATCGTTTTTTTAGTATCATAAGTTCTTCTTCAAGTTGAGCGTTACGTTTTTGAAGTTCTTTGACTTATTTTGCGGTAAGAATTTCGCCATCCTCCGTTTCAACAGTTGAATATTGTTTGATTCAACGACCAAGGGCTGCAATAGAGACTCCGTATTTTTTACAAAGAGCAGCTTGGGATTTGCCGCCGAATTGATACAGGTTGACGAGAGTACGTTTGAAATTTCCGTCATACCTATTCCCAGTTTTACCAGTGGACATGAGTAAATATCTCCTTTTTGGTGTCTGCTTTATTGTAGTGTATCGTTCCTTTTCGTGTCCACTTATTTAATATAGATCCATAATATTTCAACAACTGTTGATATTTATGGACATTATTCAAACGAAAGAAAAAAATAGTGAATGATAGAATGGGACAATTATTAAATGGTTGTATATCACGATGAAAACTCCGAAAGGAGTTTTTGCTTGGAAAGTTTTTTGCAAGTTTTTCTTTTCAGAAAAGTTCAAAAAATAGCTTAAATAAAGGGTGTCGTGAAACTAAAATGGAATTGGAGAGCGGAAAAACGCAAAAAATCGTATTTTTTGATAAAAAGCGTCTAAAAAGACGCTAGACTTGAGTCCCACATAATTATGCTTAAACAAGAAAAAGCCTTTATTCAAAGGCTTTTAGTTAATAAGTGGTGCGCGTGAAGGGACTTGAACCCCCATGCCTTGCGGCGCCAGATCCTAAGTCTGGTGCGTCTGCCAATTTCGCCACACGCGCGGATTCCTCGATTATTATAACAACCCCTATACTAAAAATCAACCGTTTTTCTACTTAAGGCGCATTGTAAAAATCCTTTGGCAGCAGGACTTGGTTTTTTCTTTCTGGCATAGATCAAGAAAATCCGGCTTTGAATGATTGGCGCCAAGGGAACCATTCGAACTTCTTTTTTCATTAAAAAACGGCTTGCTTTTTCATAAGCAGTGTGATGCCCATCCCTTTGGCCGTTAAATCAATGAGATTATCCAGATGATGAGCCGAAAAGAGAACTTTTGGAATGAACCCGGCTTCCTGACAGGCACGATAAGCCATTTGATAAAGCAAAGAATGTTCGCGGACAAATAGAAAGTTTTCATTAGACAATGTCTTTAGTGAAAGCGAAGGGAAATGGGCCAGAGGGTGATTAGCAGGCAGCATTGCGACCATTTCATCTTGGCAATAAAGCTGACGGTTTATTTCAGAGGGATGTTCGATTGGTTCACGGACAAAAGCCATTTCAAGGGTGCCATTCAATACAAGATCACATAGAATGCGGCTTTCTGCTTCCTGAAACTGAATTTGAATCGCTGGATTTTTTTGATGAAAACGAAATAGGATA
The DNA here is from genome assembly GCA_944327135.1 of uncultured Erysipelotrichaceae bacterium. GTDB lineage: Bacteria > Bacillota_I > Bacilli_A > Erysipelotrichales > Erysipelotrichaceae > CALVGQ01. Next base: position 2,299 of record CALVGQ010000089.1, read on the forward strand.
TCCGTAATTCCATAAGAAGCAGTATCTGGAATGGAGCCAATGCGAAATATCGTTTGTTTTTTTTCAGCTTGTTCATTTAAGAGCTGCTTCAGCTCCTCTTCCGCCGTGAGGATTTTTTTAATGGAAGGACAGAGTAATTTTCCGATTTCACTTAATTCGACATGACGACTGCTGCGTTGAAGAAGCGACACACCCCATTCTTCTTCTAGTTTTTTTAAGTGTTTGGAAATGGTTGACTGAGTCGTGTAAAATTGGACAGCAGTTTCTTGAAAACTGCTTGTCTCAGTCAGCGAAATGAATTCACGAAGCCAATCGGTTTCCATATCGAGCTCTCCTTGATCAAAGCATTCCATTCTGGAATTAATCGTAGAACAGATTCATGTATCTGTCAAATATCCTTATAAAATACGACAATATTTCTATTCCAAAATGGAATAAGTGAACTAGAAATGGAATTGTTTTTAATGGGAATGACTTTTTATAATATAAAAAAACAAAGGAGTAATACAATGGATCATCGAACAGAAATCTTGGATTTGCGTACCGCTTTGGCTGTTCTTAAAGAAACTCCAGGACAGCTAATCGAAACGGCGATCGAGGTTGACCCGATTGCCGAATTATCTGGAGTTTACCGCTATGTTGGGGCTGGCGGAACCGTGATGCGTCCCACGGACAGTGAAGGGCCAGCAATGTTGTTCAATAACATTCAGGGACATCCTAAGATGCGTGTGGCGATTGGAGTGTTAGGAACACGCAAGCGGGTAGGACTTTTGTTTGGCTGTGAGCCTAAGGCGTTAGGGAAGCTTTTGTGCGAGTGTGCTGAGCAGCCCCTTGAACCGGTTGTCAGCGATCAAGCGGCTCCTTGTCAGGAGATCATCCATTTGGCTTCTGATCCGGATTTTGATTTAAATCGGCTGCTGGCCGCTCCAACCAATACGCCAGTCGATGCTGGTCCGTATCTGACCTTAGGAATGTGTTATGCGACACATCCCGATACAGGAAAATCCGATGTGACCATTCATCGTCTTTGTATTCAGGGGAAAGATGAACTTTCCATTTTTCTTCAGCCTGGATCACGGCATATCGGGGCCATGGCCGAGCGAGCAGAAGAATTAGGAAGAGCATTGCCTATCTCAATTAGCATTGGAGTGGATCCGGCCATTGAGGTGACGGCCTGTTTCGAGCCGCCGACGACGCCTTTAGGCTTTAATGAGCTTTCCATTGCGGGCGCTTTGCGTAAGCAGCCGGTGGTCTTGCATCGCTGTGTCTGTATCGAGGAACATTGCATTGCCAATGCGGAGATCGTGATCGAAGACCAGAATTCACATACAGGTTATGCGATGCCGGAATTCCCAGGGTATAATGGCGCTGCCAGTCACGAATGCTGGCTGATCAAGGTAAAAGCACTGACGCATCGAAGAAATCCCATCCTGCAGACTTGTATCGGTCCTAGCGCAGAACATGTCAGCATGGCTGGAATTCCAACAGAGGCCAGCATTTATCGCATGATTGAGAAAGCCTTGCCGAAAAAAATCACCGGAGTGTATGCCCATCCTTCTGGCGGGGGCAAATATATGGCGATTTTGCAGTGTGCTAAAACCGTTCCTACCGATGAAGGGAAACAGCGTCAGGCAGCACTGTTGGCCTTTTCTGCTTTTCCAGAGCTGAAGCATGTTATTTTGGTGGATGAAGACGTGGATCTGTTTGATACCAATGACGTTCTTTGGGCACTCAATACTCGTTTTCAAGGAGATCGCGACCTGATCACGATCCCGGGCGTGCGCTGCCATCCGCTTGACCCTAGCGCTTCCCTCGAATATAGTCCATTTATTTGGGATCGGGGAATTTCCTGCAAAACCATTTTTGATTGTACCGTTCCTTTTCCAATGAAAGAAAAATTTGTCCGGGCGCAGTTCATGGAACCGGACCAAGAAAAGTGGAAGGAAATCCTTCAGCAATGAGACGCCGAATTTTGATTGGAATAAGCGGAGCATCCGGGGCTCCTTTGGCGGTAGATCTTTTGCAGCAGCTGAGAAAACAGGATCTTGAAATTCATGGAGTGATTACACGTGGCGCTGAGATGACGCTGAAAGAAGAATGCGGATTGGAAAAAAAAGATCTTTGGCAATGGATCGATCAGCTGTATGAGAACGAAGATCTTGGCGCAGCCATAGCCAGCGGAACTTTTCGCTGGGAGGCGATGGTCGTGGTTCCTTGCAGCATGAAGACGTTGGCTGGGATTGCTCATGGATACAGCGATAATTTGCTTTTACGTGCAGCTGATGTGACGCTGAAGGAGCGTCGCAGGCTGATTCTGGTTCCACGGGAATGTCCATTGAGTCCGATCCATCTTCGAAATCTGTGTGAGCTGGCTCAGCTGGGCGCTTTGATCGTACCGCCCATGCTGAGCTATTATCAGCATCCTCAATGCGTGGAAGAGTGCACCCGTCATATTACTGGAAAGATCATGGATCAGCTGGGCTATTCTGCTGAATGTTTTCAGCGTTGGAGAGAATCATGAAGAATTTTTATAAAACGGTACTGGATAAAAAACTCACGGTACAAATAGAAAGGTTTGATGAAGGGATTCAGGTCAGCTTAACAGGAGGAGATCGCTGCCATATCGGAGCCGTGAGTATCTATGTTCCTGAAGGGCCTGTTCAATCTTGGCAGCGTTTGGGACATCAAGAAGGAGAATTGTCCCGGCTTTGGGCAATAAAGCTGGGAGAATGTCTCCATGTTCCGGTCTGCGTGGTTTGCGGCATTCATTATGATCACCTGGATGCAGCAGGGATCAAGCTGATTTTAAAGGAATGTCAGCAATGGTTAAAACAGCTTTGTATGATTTTGAAGCAGGAGGCCGATTAAGGTCTTTTTTGTATTTTTCAGGCCAGGGGGGAAGGCTTGCTTTTTTATAATAAGAATGGTATCTTTTCAAAGAGAGAAGGCAAAGGAAGATAGTATGCTCAGATCAAAACTGAATTCTTACAATCTGCTTCTTCAGGGACTTTTTTTTATCGTTCTTGGTTTTCTTTTTTTTACAAAATGGCAGGCACTTTGGGCAGTGATCTATGTTTTTTTGACCCTTGGATTTCTGTATCTTGGAGTTTCACAGCTGATAACGCTGGGGTTTAGACGGAAGCATCCTGTAAGGTTTTCTGCTATATTAAGCCTCGCTGCGAATTTTGCGATTGTGGTCTATGCCCTCAGCAAGCCGCGTGATTTTTTGACTTTTATTCCGTATGTCATAGGCTGGTGGGCCTTGGTGAATGGGATTGTTCAAACCATCAATTTTTATGTTTATCGAAGAGATTGTCTGCGAGGAACAGGATGGCGTTTTGTTTTAGCCTTGATTACTTGGATCATGGCTGCGGTCTTGATTTTGTTTCCTGCAGGGAAGCTGCGTTTTTTATCTCGACTGGCAGGGAGCTATCTTATTTTTTATGGGGTGGTAACCGTTATTGAAACGATGAAGGATCTGCTTTCACCATGGATAAAGCGCAGGCTTTTAAAGCATATGAGCCTTTCTGTTCCGATTGTGATTTCTGCTTTAATTCCGCAGCGTGTGTTCTTTTCCATTCGTTCCTTAGCGAAAACGGATAAGCTTGAAACGGCAGATCCCCAGGAAGTTCCCAAGGTGGATCTGGAAGTATTTATCTATCTTTCGGCAAGCGGCCCGGAATCTTTAGGCCATGTCGATGTTAGCTATCATGGTCAAATTTATTCATATGGCTGTCATGATCCGGAAAACCGCCGGTTAGGGGGAACTCTGGGAGATGGGGTTTTGATCATTGCCGAGCGCAATGCCTTTTTAAAACATGCTCTGGCGGGGGAGCACAAAACGATCATCAGTTATGGGATTGTCCTCAATGATCGGCAGAAACAGGTGATCGAGAAGCGGATCGATGAGATGCTGCAGCGCAGTGTTTGCTGGCAGCCGGAAATTCAAAGGCCTGATGGGAACCCGCTTGCTTCTGATTATGCTTCGCGGGTCGCTCAGGCGACGCAAGCGAAAATGGTGAAATTTAAAAATGGGAAATTTCGTACTTACTTTGTGTTTAGTACCAACTGTGTCTTGCTGGCGGATCATCTTTTGCGCTGCCCGCAATTGGATTTATTTAATTTTACCGGAATAGTGACGCCGGGAAGTTATCTTTCTTTTTTAAACGATGAATACTGCCGCAGCGGCAGTATCGTAACAACACGAACGATATTCAGGAGGAATGAAGGATGATTGAAATTCGTTTTTGGTATGGTAAGGATCATTTTGAAGAGCCTTATTCGGTCCGAGAGGCCGTGTTTATTCAGGAACAGGGCTTTCAAAATGAAATTGATGAGTGGGATGATCATTGCTGGCATTGTGTTGCCTATGATCAGGAAAAACCAGTTGGCTGCGGTCGTTTTTTCAGTGAAAACCCCCGCGAAGTGACGATCGGTCGGATTGCGGTTCTTCCTGCTTACCGTGGTTTGAAGCTGGGAAAAAAACTGGTTGAATCGATTGAACAAAAGGCGTGTGAACTTGGCTTTCAAAAGGCTGGATTATCGGCCCAATGCCAAGCTCAGGGATTTTATGAACGATTGGGCTATCAAGCCGAAGGAGAGGTTTATCTGGATGAGCATTGTCCGCACATTCATATGACCAAATCCTTGCTTTAAAAAAGAAAATGCAGCCTGAAAAGGCTACATGATTCGTTTTTCAATTAGCTGCAGATCTTGATTTAAGATCTGATCGATGTTTTTTTCAAAAATAGTGTTTTTTAAGAACTGCTGTGCTCTTTCTAGCAGCATGCGGCAATGATTTTCGTCTTGAAGATGATAATAAGAGACACCTGCACGGTAATAGCAGATTCCTTTTGGAATGGATTCTTGAAGCCTTTCAGCTTTTTGGACGAGTTTTTCTGCGTAAAGACCATCTTTACGGGCATAAACGTGAATGAGGATATCGCATTCTTCGACAATTTGCAGGATTGAATCATCAGCAAACTCTTCTGTTTCTTCCTTCAGTTTTAAATAAGCTTCAATCGCTTTTGTCCCTTCATAGGATTCAAGGTAGAAAGCGATTTGTTTTTGAAAAAGGAGAATTCTTTGAGAAAATGAAAGTGCTTCCTGTTCGAGCTCCTTCATGATCATCTCCGCTTTTTTTCGGTTGTTTTTTAGCATTAATGCATCAATACTTAATATTTTGCGCTTCTTCTTATTTATTAATAACAGAGCAGGATAAGATTCTAATTTAGCTAAAAATGCGTCTGGGTCATGTTTTTTGTAAAGCAATTCAGAAAGCTGATATAGAGTTTGGCGATATAAAAAATGCAGTGCTGCAAGGCATGCTGCACTGAGAGTGCCAATTAGCATGCATAGGATCAAACGGTTCATCCCAATACCTCCAATGGTTATCATTCTAACATAACTCATCAGAAAAAGGAACATGCTGAACAGGTTATGATATAATTTGCTCTAGGAGGTTATTTTATGAACGAATTAGAAGAGGCAAGAAAAAAAATTAATGAAATTGATCAAGAAATGGCAGCACTTTTTGAAGAACGGATGCGGGCTGCAAAAATAATTGTGAACTATAAGATGCATCATGGATTGCCGATCTTAGATGCGGCAAGAGAGCAAGAAGTGATTGAACGAAATCTTAATTTGATCCATGATAGGGAAATCATTCCTTTTTATCAAGATTTTTTAGTATCTTTGATGGATATTTCTAAATCTTATCAGAAAATGAAAAAAGAACAGGAGTAAAGCAAAAAAGACGGTTTTCGTCTTTTTTGCTTTGGCTTATTGTTCTTTTAACAGGTTTTATCAAATGCTGGATTGTATTGATAGAAATTCTTCTGATCCAGATCCTTTCGAACAAACTCCAGTGCTTCTCCAAATCGCTGAAAATGAACGATTTCTCTTGAACGCAGAAAGCTTAAAATGCGATAAACTTCTGGATCAGTAACCAGCCGCATTAGATTTTCATAGGTTGTTCGAGCTTTTTGTTCTGCTGCCATGTCTTCGATTAAATCGGTGATGGGATCTCCTTTTGATTGAAATGCTGCAGCATCAAAAGGAAGTCCGCCTGCTGACTGAGGCCAAATCCCTGTAGTATGTTCAATAAAATAGGCCTCATTTCCAGTGCCCTTCATCTTTTCTGCAGACACTCCGGCAGTTAATTGATAGACCATGGTTGCGATGATCTCGGCATGGGCCATTTCCTCAGTTCCGATATCGGTTAATAGTGCCTTTACCTCGGCATAAGGCATGGCGTAACGCTGAGAAAGATAACGGTTCGATGCGCCCAATTCCCCATCTGGCCCTCCTAATTGAGTGATGATCAGTTTCGCCATTGCCGGATCTTTTTTCTGAATATTCACTGGATACTGCAATTTTTTCTCATAAATCCACATTGCTTAATCCTCCTTATCCCATGGCCATGGATTTTTAGCCCAGAGCCATTCATTGTTGCTGTGATCAAGATTTGTCAGCGGTCCATTTTGCTTTTCCACTGCCTCTTTTAAAGTATCTCGCTGATTTAAATACTTTGATAATAATTGTAATGCTAGTTCGTTATCTGGATGCATATCCAAAAACAAAGTCAGTTCCTGGATACAGAAATCAATTTCCTGCAAGGCAAGAAGTGCTTTATTTTTCATGATTGCATCCTCCTTTAAAAGGCTTGTTGAGCTCTGCAAAAAGCGTACCGATCTGCAATGCTTTTTTGGCAGTATAAAGTGTTTGAATATTCAATTCCTGATTTACGACATAAGCCATGGCTAAGACCTGATTAGCACAATTAGGAATTTCCGGTTCAGGAACAGGATCCGGGCAAGGTTTTGGCGAACATGGTTTTGGACGACATCCACAGCCACATTCCTCAGATGGAAATAAAGATTCTATATCTTCGTCAAAAGAATCCAAAAATGAACATTTTTGATTCTTTGGCCGCACCGTGTTGGTTTCTTCTTCAAAGTCGGTTTCAACAAATTCCTTTAAAACCGATCGTTTTGGTTGAAGCATCAGTGATTCCTCCTTTACTATACTTCACTATCAAGATATGCTGTGTAAAAAAATGTTCTAGGAAGATGCCGCGGTGGTTTTCTTTTCATAATGTTCACAGAATTCACATGATTCTGACATAAAGTCTGGGCTTCGACATGATAAAATAACTCCAGACCGAGGTGATTAGAATGCGATATCAAGAAGAGATTGATCTTCGGCAGTCTCGCCGGACCTATGATGGAACTCTTTTAACGGATATTCAACAGGATCAGCTGGAACAACGCATTGCACTGCTTAATGAACGTTATGGATTAAGCTGCTGTTTGATCAAGGAAGGAGCTTCCGTATTCAAAGGCTTTAAAAATAGTTATGGACTGTTCAAAGGTGTCCGCAGCTTTTTGTGGCTTCAAGGACCAAAATCAGATGAAAATCTGGAAGAAAAGTGCGGGTATGCAGGAGAAGAATTGGTCTTGGAAGCAACCCGGATGAATTTGGGAAGCTGCTGGGTCAAAGGAACCTTTGATCAGAATAGTCCTCTGCTGCAAACAGTGCAGCAAAACCAAACTGTGGCGGTTATCCCAATTGGAAAAACAGGACAATTTCATTGGAAAGAAAAATGGATCCATCAGGCGTTAAATACACGCAGGAAAAAATGGAAAGAACTCTGCGTCGTGGAAGGAAAGGCTCCAGATTGGTTTTATGAGGGAGTCCAGGCTGCAGCGAAAGCTCCTTCTGCATTAATGCGGCAAAAAACACGCTTTTTCTTTCGTGGAGGACAGGTCATGGCAGTGACCGAGGATGAAATCGCTTCAGATCGGATTGATCTAGGAATTGCGAAATTTCATTTTGAATGCGCAGCGGACGGAAATTTTGATTTGGGCAACCCGGCTGTCTTTCATAAAAAAAAGGAATCGGATTTATACGATTCCAATGAAGATTTTTAATGGGTAAATTGCATGGTATAAAGATGGGCATAGATCCCGTCTTTTTTCATTAGTTCTTCATGATTGCCTTCTTCAGCAATCCCGTTTTCGGTCAAGACAACGATTCTTTGGGCATTGCGGATAGTAGAAAGGCGGTGGGCAATCACAAAAGTCGTTCGATTGATGGCGAGCTGTTCCAGGCTGTCCTGCACGACTTTCTCACTTTCATTGTCCAAGGCACTGGTCGCCTCATCAAAAATCAGGATCGGTGGATTTTTCAAAAAGACTCGGGCGATAGAAATCCGCTGTTTTTGTCCGCCGGAAAGCTTGACTCCGCGTTGTCCGATATCGGTAAAATAGCCTTCTGGAAGTTCCATGATAAAGTCGTGAGCATTGGCTTGGCGGGCGGCGGCAATCACTTCTTCCTCCGTCGCCTCCGGTTTTCCATAACGAATATTTTCCATGATCGTTCCGGCAAAGAGATAGACATCCTGCTGAACGATCCCAATGTTCTCACGAAGGGATTTTAAAGTAACTTCCCGAATATCTTTTCCATCAATCAAAATTCGTCCTTCACTCACTTCATAGAAGCGGGGGATCAAAGAGCACAGTGTAGTTTTTCCAGCACCGCTGGAGCCAACCAGGGCGATATATTCACCAGGTTGAACATCCAGGTTGATCTGCTGGAGCACATATTCGCTGCTTTCACTGTAACGAAAACCAACATCTTCAAAGCGAACCTGTCCGTTTACTTGCGAAAGAGCGGTGGCATTGGGAGAATCCTGAATATCGGGTTCAATCTCCATGATTTCCATAAATCGTTCAAAACCAGTGATTCCTTCTTGAAACTGCTCCGTAAAGTTAATCAATTTTTTTACCGGATCCGTCAGATTTCCAATATAGAGCAAAAAGGTGATGAGATCGCCGATCAAGATCCAATTGCTGGCAATCAGCAGGGAACCAAAAAGGATGACGATGACGGTGATTCCGGTAATGAACGCACCCAGTCCGGAATGAAAAAGAGCCATGGCTTGATAGCTTAATCGCTTGCTGGCGACATAGTTGTTGTTTTCTTGATCAAATTTGATCAGTTCGCTTTTTTCATTGGTGAAAGACTTAACGACGCGAATTCCAGACAAGTTATCTTCGATCCGGGCATTAATTTCGCCCACTCTTTTTTTATTCAATCGATAGGCCCGTTTCATTCTCTTGTTGCATTCCCAAGAAAAATATCCCATGAATGGCAAAATGATAAATACCAGCAGGGTGAGCTGCCAGTTGACCTGGAGCAAGATAAAAAAAGCCCCAAGAAATTTGATCAGAGAGATAATCACATCTTCCGGACCATGATGGTATAATTCCGCTAATGTAAAAAGATCATTGGTCAACCGGCTCATCAGAATCCCTGTCTTTTGATTATCATAAAAACTGAAAGAAAGCTTTTGATAATGTGCAAAGAGGTCATTCCGCATGTCATGTTCCATGTAAACGCCCATTAAGTGCCCTTGATAGGTTACAAAATAATTGCAGGCAAATTCCAGAAGAACCAAAGCAATCATGACGATGCCGACTTTCATGATTTCCTTCAGTGGAATCAGTGTGCTGTTGACAAGCACATCATTGGTGATATAGCGGACACAAAGCGGCAGGATCAAACTGATCCCAGCGACTAAAAAAGCACAGAACATATCGGCAAAAAACAGCTTTTTGTAAGGTTTATAGTAAGATAAAAACTTTTTTACCCGAAAATTCATAACATCCCCCTCTGAATTCTCTCATTCTATCGCAAATGGATTAAAAAGACAATTCTTCAAACAAAAGGAAGCAGAAATCACCGTAGTACTGTTATCTGCAATTCTTTTGCCAGATGATAACCCTGCTTTTTTGTAATAAAATCCACTTTATCTGGCTCTTGATTATCATTAAAAGCCTACTTGTTCAAATACAGGAAATAATTCATTACCCTACTTAGATAAAGAAGCAAGCTCTCCTTTATTAATTTGCCTACATATAAAAAAGAGAATCCATTTCCATCTTTTATTTTATTATTCCTTTATGTCTACGGACGATCGTAGAATAAAAGTCAGAATCAGGAGAAATAAAATAATCTCGTATATTAAAAGGCTGATAATCTTCTAAATTCTTTGTTTTTGCTACATTAGTATATATATAGATTTTTTCAATTCCCTTTTGAGTTAAGTATTCCTCAACATAACAAAAGAGCTGCTCACACACCCATTCCAGATCCAATCCCTCTTCGCAAATCATTGCTTCATCCATCAACAGATAAAACGCCACAGATTTACTATGACCCGGAAGAAGAGGCTGCTTTAAATATTCCCATGCGATCTCCGGATCAAATTCCATGACTTCTTTTTCATCATTGTACACGCTTACATTGACTTCTAATAAATAATCTTCTTTCCCCTGAAGGATTGAATCCACATAATTTTGAATATCATCATAAATAATCGATGCATAATACAAATCGTTTATTCTCCTATTAAAAGCCGCTAAGTTTTCTTCATCGAAATTTGATGGATCTCCAAAAAAATCTTTCTCTTCACTAAAGATTATATCCAGAAAATAACTACCAATCTCTTCACAGATCCCGGGATTCTTTTCAAAATAGAAATTGATCATTCCTGAGCCCATTTTATTAAATTCTGCTCCCAAATCAGCATAACCAAAATAGTCGTTGATTTTTTCCGTATACCACTCCAGATCGTGCTGAGGCTGATAGGGTTTAAAAAAATCGGCTTCTTTCTTTTTGTAGTAATAAATTCCTAGTTTGATTCCAGCAATACAGAAAACAAAGAGGAGAAAAACAATCAGCAGCTTTTTGTGTTTGATTGGCTTTCTTGTATTGTTTCTTATGTTAGACTGTATCATGAAATCGCCTTCTTTCTATTAGAGCTTCATTTTTTGATGAATCATTCCTTTTACAAAATTATAGTATAAAGTCTTTTGGGCAAAGTCAAATGCTTTATAGGTGGCCGTTCTCTTATAGTTATTTATTAAATAGCTTTTACCAATAGAACTTCTAAACTGTCACTTATGATCAATGCCCCCTTTTCCCTTTCTCACGTTTATGATGGAGATATAAAAATAAGTGCATACAGCTGAGCAATCTGTATAGACCAAGATAAAGTCTGCTATCGAGGATAATTTTATGATGTCCTTCTTTATCGATCATCACGTTCATAGAAAACAAATTGGGTTAAATCGTTAAAACTGAAATATCCCCTCTTTGCTGGATGATCAGCAAGGAGGGGATATTTTAATTTTTGTATTCATATAAACTTTTTATTTTCTTGTATCAATTTCCAATACGAATAAAGGTTTTCCATTTCCTTCAATAATTCTGACTTTCGTGTCTCTGTTTTTCTTTCGAAATAAGGAATTTCCGTACCAATATGTAAACATCGATATAATAACCACATGATCAGACTGAGGTTAATACGCTTATATAAGAATATTCTTTGTCACAACGCATGATTTAGATCAATCTTTTCTTTATGTTCTCTGCAGCAAGGGGGATAACATCCCCCGTCGTATTAACATAATTGTCAGTAATTGAGGAAAAATCATCTTTGATGACTTCTTCATGGTTCAACTGAACCTCATTTTTTTCCTTTACGGCTGAATAGCCAACAAGAATCATCATTCTCATCGAAAACCGATCAATAATTTAAAGATGATGAGCCTTTATCCTTCTGAATTCTATTGATTCTGTCATTAGAAAACATCTTAACTAAAAATGATTGTCATTGATATACTCGTATGTGGCATATCTAGAGTATATATCCGGCTGATAATTGACCAATTCTTCTATTGTGAAATCTTCATGAATAAAGTAATAGAAGTCGTCGATGACAACGATATAAAAATCAACGCCTTCTTTGACATAATTCTCATACGGATCCCACGACGGAATAAAATCTCCGCTGCAACTATATACGTTTTCTGCTAATTTGGTCAATTTCCCATAGTATAAATACCGATCCCCAGATTCGTCTGTCGGACAATCATAATTTTTATCTTCCTCGCTAATGCTGCGATCTCCTAACGAATCAAGGTCGTAATCGTACAGAAATCCGATTTCATCACCATTTTCGCCAATAAAAAGGTTAATTCTTGTAGGACAAGGATGATATTCGTTCCAATAATGCCGTCCCATATCATTTGACGGTATAATCACAACCGCTTCTTCATCGATCGTGAATGTTTCAACCGGAGTGGAAGTGGGCGTGCTTGAAGGCGGCAGCGTTGGATCGGCCGGCTCATCTGGCGTCGTACATCCTACTAGAACAAGCGCAGTGAAGAATAAAACCAATATTTTTTTCATAAGAACTCCTTTCTAATATTTTAAAAGCATAGCTAATAGCTAATTATATTATATAGGATTCAGCACGGTAACAAACCCAGTGTTTTAAAAACAAAGAAAATTAAATTTAAAAGAAAGGAAATTCAAAAACAATGTTGAGATGATCCTAGATCAACAAGGACTTAGTATCCCTTTTTTATAAAGATTAGGAATCAAAAAAAGACCGAAGGACAAAGTCCGCTCAAAAGCGACTTGGCCAACGGTCTAAAAGGAAGCTTTCGCTTCCTTTTCCTTGACTAACAATTTTCGTTAAACAAAGCTTTTAATTTATTCTGCAACGCGTTCTCAAATGCAGAAGCCGCTTCCAGCGTGCCTTGGATGCAGCAATGGAATTCAATCAGCTTGTCAATGCAGACGCAGTCTTGGGCAACGATATACTGAAGGTTTTCCCCCACAGCGTTTAAAATGTGTGCTAAAGCTGCCTCCGCTAAAGCAATTGATTCAAGCACATCAGTAATGGCTTGATTGCGGGTGGTATCACTCGCGTTAATGACTGGCATTCCCATCTATGATCTCTCCTTTCACCATCATGCTATTCCAGATAAAAAAAACAAACCGTGGGTTAGCCCAGATTTGAGGTATAATAAAAAAGGAGGTGTTGGTATGCGATTGTTAGAAGTGCTGAGAAAGGATAAGATGACAGCATTAAAAGAAAAGGATACGATTCGAAATGGGGTCTGTTCCCTGTTGATTTCTGCAGTTGCCTTGGCGGAGAAAGAACAGCATCGGGAGCTAAGTGATGAAGAAGCCATGGTCTATGTTCAAAAGGAATTGAAACAAGCCCGGGAAACACTGGCTTTGACACCGGAAAATCGGCTTGATCTGATTGAAGAGGGGAAAAGGAAAATTGCGATTCTGGAAAGTTATTTGCCACAGCAGATGGAAGAAGGCGAGCTGCAGTCGGCTATCTTAAAATTAATGGAAGAATTGAAACTGGAACCAATCAAAAAAAATCAGGGAACACTGATGAAAGCAATGATGGCACGTTATCAGGGAAAAACAGATGGTAAAACGGTGAGCATGGTCATGGCCAAGCTGCTGAAATAAAGCGTCTGAGCAGAACTCAATGAGAAAGAAAATGGAAGAAAACAAGGAAGGGACTTGAAGGCGCTTACACTTTCCACTAAAATAAAAAGGAGAAAACAGGGGGACGATAAACAATGGTTACAGTGGAAATATGCTGCGGTAGTTATAGTGACTGTGTTCAGGCAGTTCTGGGAGGGGCTCGACGGGTAGAATTAAGCAGTGGTCTTTCAGTAGGTGGACTGACGCCAAGCTTCGGGGAATTGAAGATGGTTAAGGAAAGCACGGATCTGGAAGTTATTGTCATGATCCGACCACGGGGTGCAGGATTCCATTATTCCAATGAAGATTTTGAAGTCATGCTGGAAGATGCACGCATTCTTCTGGAAAATGGAGCAGATGGTATTTCTTTTGGATGCTTAAATAAAAATGGAGAAATTGATATCGTACAAACCCGCCGAATGATTGAAATGGTCCGAGGGTTGAATGAAAAGAAAAAAATTGTTTTTCATCGAGCTTTTGACTGTGTCAGCGATCCGATCCAGTCCATGCAGTTATTGATTGAACTGGGGGTGGACGAGGTGTTGACCGGAGGACAGCAGACCTCTGCTCGCCGGGGCATGAAGCTGCTTAAACAGCTTCAGGATCAGTTTGGAGAGCAAATCGGTATCATTGCCGCAAATGAAATCGATTGTGATAATGTTCAGGAAATCCTGACTAAAACAGGGGTACAGCGAATTCATTGTACTTGCCGTGAATTGCGGAAAGATGCCTCTTTTAATGGGGCGGCAGTCAGCTATGCTTTCCATCAGGAAGAGGAATATGAAGTTGTTTCTAAAGAGGAAATCCAGCGTCTGCTTCAGCTGGTAAAAGCTTGTTAAAATCCTTGATATTTAAAGTTTTTTGGATAAGATCATGATCCATTTGATTTTAGCAGAAAAAGCCTTTGATTTATAATTCTTCAAAGAAAAATAAGGGGCTTATCTTCAGACCTTGGCCTGATTTTGAAAGAAAAAAAGCACCAATTCAAAGGCGCTCTCAACATAATTATTATACCATAGAAAAAAATAAAAAAATAGACTAGGAAAAGAATGAATATCGATTATGATATAAGTGTAAAGAAAGACATGACTCACAGTCTTTTAATATAAAGGAGGAAGCGTCATGAAAAAGGTGTTACTCGAATATTAAGCCGCTTCCTGATCAGCCTAACAGAACTGATTGAGGAAGCCTAAAAAGAAACCTCGCCGAGGAAAATAAAAAATAAAAGAAAGTGTTTTCTGTAAGAGGGGTAAACCAATGGACAAGAAAGAAGTGCATCGATTCAGAAAATAAAAGATTTTCTGAAGAAGAATAAACTGTTGATGGAATAATTCTTTCAGATTCGAAAAAAAGGTGCTTGGCACCGTGAACTCAGCATGAAAAAAATGAGAGTTCAAAATAAAACAAACATGAGACTTAGGAGTAAAAATCGAACAGGTGAAAGAAATAAAGATCAGACAGTGCAAAAAAGAATAGAAACGGGATCGTGATAAATTGAAAAAGATATACACGATCCCGTTTTTTTATGAAAAGAGCGGATGAACTGGGAACAAGGCGGAAGAGCTTTAATGCGAAGAGACAGTTTCCACCTCATCAATGGCTTCGATCACGGTGCCCCGGAATCCCCGTTTTTCCAAGGTGGCCACCCCACGGATCGTAGTACCGCCTGGAGAACAGACCGCGTCTTTTAGCTGCCCAGGATGCTGCCCGCTTTCCAGCGCGAGTTTTCCTGTTCCGCTGAGCATTTTACAAGCGAGGCGATAAGCACTGGTTCGATTTAATCCATGCTTGACCCCGGCATCGGCCAAAGCTTCCAGGAACATGGCAGCGTAGGCAGGCGTGCATCCGCTCAAGGTCCCGGCAATGGAAAGATGTTCTGGCTCAACGATCTCAATCATGGCGACGGGTTCAAAAAGGGTGTTCCATTCAGCAAATTCTGAGCTGCTTAAAGAATGCCGGCTTTCTGTAATCAGGATTCCTTCTGCTACAGAAATCGGTGTGTTGGGAATCATGCTGAGATGATGCGTTCCTGGGGCAAGATGCTGTTCAAACCAGTCAAATGGTTTTCCTGCGGCGATCGAAAGAACCACTTTAGAACGCAAGGCTTCTTTGATTGGTTCAATGACGGATTCAAGCTGATAAGGCTTGACAGCAAGCAAGATGAAATCACTGGCGTCGACCACTTCTGCAGCGGTTTTCATGGGCTGAATGCCGGTTTTGGCCGCATTTGTAAGCAGCTTGTCGTAATGCGCGGCACAAGCACAGATTTGATGGTGGGATAAGACCTTTTTTTTCAGCCACCCTTGGACAATGGCTTGGGCCATGTTACCATAGCCGATAAATCCAACTCGTTTTTCAAACATAGGAAAAGCCTCCTTTTTATGGATTGTAACACAGGAAAGATTGGAAAAACAGGTTTCTTTTCTGGCTTTTTTTATGGGCAAAAGCCTTTTCAAACATTTGTCTTCGGTTTAAACTAAGTTAGCAATTGATTGACAGAAATTATTTAATGAGTTAATATTTAATGCATTAAATAAAAGTGAGGAAGAAAATGGAACATTTGGATGCCGAAATCTATCAGCTGCTTAGGCAGGTGAATGGAAAAATGAGCTGTTCTTTTCAAGAGTTTTTATCCCCTATAGGAATTACGCTGCCGCAGGCGATGATTCTGATCCATCTTCACGAGCGAAAGACCTTGCGTCTTTCTGAGCTGGCAGAGCATTTAAAAATGACCTGCAGCAATTGCTCGGTCATTTGTCAGCGTTTAGAAAAGTCTGGAATGATTTCACGGATCCGGGATCGTCAGGATCAGCGTGCAGTGAATCTGCAGCTGACCCCGCGGGCTCAGGAAGTGATGGAAACTCTAAGTACCCAGATGACCTGCATGCAGCAAAACCTGTTGAAAAATGCAACACTGGAAGAAAGACTTAAAATTGCTGAGGGCCTGCGATTATTGAATGAACTTTTTCAGCAAGGAAAGAAGGGGGAAGAGCAACAATGATGAAACTGGGCATTGATATTGGATCGACGACCATCAAATATGCACTGCTGGATGAAAATCGTAACTTGCTTGCCAGCGCTTATGAGCGGCATAGCTGTCAGATTGCAGAAAAATTGATCGGATTGCTTGAAAAGATTCAAACCGATTATCATTTGGAAGAAGTGGATCTGGCGATTTCCGGTTCTGCCGGGATGGGCCTTTGCGAGCAGCTGGCCTTGCCGTTTGTTCAGGAGGTTTATGCTACCCGGATCGCGGCAGGGGTTTATCTGAAAGATCCGGACTGCATCATTGAATTAGGGGGAGAGGATGCGAAGATCCTTTTTCTAAGCAATGGGATCGAAGTGCGGATGAATGGGACCTGTGCTGGCGGGACCGGAGCCTTTATTGATCAGATGGCGCAGCTGCTGAATCTGGATGCAGAAGCGATGAACGAGGCCGCTAAGAAAAAAAAGAAACTATATACGATTGCTTCACGCTGTGGTGTTTTTGCAAAATCGGATATCCAGCCGCTGATTAATCAGGGGGCCTCTAAAGAAGATCTGGCTGCCAGCATTTATCATGCCGTTGTGAACCAGACGATTGGCGGATTGGCGCAAGGACGCCAGATCAGCGGCAAGGTGGTCTATCTGGGAGGACCGCTGACTTTTAACAGTGAACTGCGGCAGGCCTTTGATGAGGTGTTGAACCTGGAAGGATTGTGTCCGCAAAACAGTTTGTTTTTTGTGGCGATGGGGACGGCCATCATGGCAGAGGAAACCATTTCTTTGAATACGGTACTGCAAAAGCTGAAGCATGCCGATGTGAAAATGAACTATCATGCGCTGAAGCCTTTGTTTGAAAATGAAAAGGAATATGCGGATTTTAAAGAGCGTCATGGAAGGGCGCAGGTCCGCATTCGAAAGCCGGAAAAGATCAGCGGGGAGGTCATTTTAGGAATTGATGCCGGCAGTACGACCTTGAAGCTTGTGCTGATCAATTTGGAGCAGGAAATCGTCTATTCCAGTTATCGATCCAATCAGGGCAATACGCTGGAACTGGTGAAGCAGGAGCTGACGGAGCTTTATGCGAAAAATCCAGCGATGAAAATTGTTTCTTCTTGCGTGACCGGATATGGGGAGGAATTGATTCGCAGTGCCTTTGGAGCGGATTTTGGAATTGTAGAAACAGTAGCTCATTTTACGGCTTCCAGAAAATTTATGCCGGAGGTGGATTTCATTATTGATATCGGCGGTCAGGATATCAAATGCTTTAAGATCCAAAATGGTGTGATCGATAATTTATTTTTGAATGAGGCCTGTTCCAGCGGATGCGGTTCTTTTTTACAGACCTTTGCCAGTGCGCTTCATTATGATATTGAAGAATTTTCAAAACTGGGCTTGTTTGCGAAGCATCCGGTTGATTTGGGAAGCCGTTGCACCGTGTTTATGAATTCTTCAGTGAAACAGGCGCAAAAGGATGGGGCGACGATTGAAGATATTTCTGCAGGCTTATCCATCAGTGTAGTAAAAAATGCGCTGTATAAAGTGATTCGAACGGCTAATGCCAAGGAATTGGGAAAGCATGTGATCACCCAAGGCGGAACCTTTTACAATGATGCCGTGCTGCGGGCATTTGAAATGGAACTGGGGATCGAAGTGGTACGGCCGAATATTGCCGGATTGATGGGAGCTTATGGCTGCGCTTTGTATGCTTTGGAAAATCGTTTGGAAAAGTCAACTTTGCTGGATGCAGAAGGGTTGGCCCATTTTAAAAATGAGGTGCGCACCGTTCAGTGCGGGCTGTGCAACAATCACTGCCAGCTGACAGTGAATTCATTTGGCAGCGGCAAAAAATTCATTGGCGGCAATCGCTGTGATCGTCCTGTATCGAAGAAAGCCAGCTCGGACTCCATGAATATTTACAATACGAAACGCGAGCTTTTAAACAGTTATCAGCCGCATCCTGGAGTGCGTGGGAAGATCGGGCTTCCCATGGCATTGAATATGTACGAGATGCTTCCCTTTTGGCATACTTTCTTTACGGAATTGAAATTTGAAGTGGTGACCAGCGGAAAATCCAGCATGGAAGCTTTTCATAAGGCTCAGAATTCCATTCCATCCGATACAGTCTGCTTTCCTGCTAAAATGGTCCATGCTGCGATCGAATCGCTTTTGGATCAGCATATTCCAATCATTTTCTATCCTTGCATGACCTATAACATGAAAGAGAAAGGAACGGATAACTGTTTTAACTGTCCTGTCGTCGCGTATTATCCGGAAGTCATCAAGGGCAATGTTTTACGTATTAAAGAGTGCGTGCTGATTAATGATTTTGTCGGGGTTCATCATAAAAATGAATTCCCGATCAAGATGCATCGAATCCTTCAGCAGTATTTCCATGACATCGGATTGCGGGAGGTCATCAAGGCTGCCAAAAGTGCCTACCGGGAGTATGATGCTTATTTGGAAAAGGTTCGGATGAAGGGACAGGAAATCATTACCCGGGCATTGCTGGAGGACAAGGAAGTGATCATTCTGGCAGGCCGTCCTTATCATGTCGATCCAGTCATCAATCATGGAATTGATAAATTGATTGCCAGCTATGGAGCCTATGTCGTGAGTGAAGACGTAGTGGAGAGCGATTATAATCGGGATCATCTGAAAGTGCTGAATCAGTGGACCTATCATTCGCGGCTGTATGCAGCTGCTCATTATATAAAAGACAAGCCGAAAATGAATCTGGTTCAGCTGGTTTCTTTTGGCTGCGGAGTGGATGCGGTGACGACCGATGAGGTACGGGAGATTTTAGAGGGACATGGCAAGATCTATACACAGCTGAAAATTGATGAAATTACCAATCTGGGTGCGGTTAAAATTCGTCTGAGAAGCTTGTTGGCAGCAATTGAGCAGGGAGGAGAAGAGCATGAGTCAAGATAAAGTAGTGTTTACCAAAGAGATGGCCAAGGATTATACGATCCTGATCCCGATGATGTGTCCTATCCATTTTGAACTGCTGCGCGGAGTTTTTGTGAACAGCCGTTATAAGGTGGAACTGCTGACCAATAGTGGTCCTTCAGTGGTAGAAGAAGGATTGAAATATGTTCATAATGATACCTGTTATCCGGCGCTTTTGGTCATCGGTCAGATGATCGATGCATTAAAAAGCGGCCGTTATGATTTGCATAAAACGGCTTTGATCATTACTCAGACAGGCGGCGGCTGTCGGGCCAGCAATTATATTTTTCTTCTACGAAAAGCACTGAAAAAAGCGGAACTGGATTTTGTACCGGTGATTTCTTTGAATTTTTCCGGCTTGGAAAGTCAGCCTGGATTTAAAATCACATTGGGAATGATGCGTCGGATGCTGGCTGCCTTGGTCTATGGCGATCTGTTGATGGATCTGAGCAATCAAAGCAAGGCATATGAAGTCACGGCAGGTTCTTCCATGAAGCAGGTGGATTCCTGGATACAAAGACTTTTAGAACAATTTCGACAGAATCATGGGTATAACCGACGGGATATGAAAAAGAACATGAAAGCGATCGTGGAATCATTTGCCGCCCTTCCAAAAGAAAAAACGGAAAAGGTCAAGGTGGGAATTGTGGGAGAAATCTACATTAAGTATTCCAGTCTTGGCAACAACAATCTGGAGGATTTTTTGGCTACGCAAAACTGTGAAGTCAAGGTTCCAGGAATCATGGGCTTTATGCTTTACTGTGTTTATAATTCCATTCAGGACGATCATTTGTATGGCGGTAATAAATTGAAACTGGCTGGAATCAAGCTGGTTTATTGGTATCTGCTTGGCATGGAAAATCTAATCCGGGAAAGCATTCGCAAGTATTCTGACTTTGATGTGCCAGGTTCTTTTGAAAATTTGATTGAAATGGCAGCCAAGGTGATTGGACTTGGGACGAAAATGGGAGAAGGCTGGCTGTTAACTGGGGAAATGATGGAGCTGAGCGAAAGTGGATTTAAGAATATTGTTTGTACCCAGCCATTTGGGTGCCTGCCTAATCACATTGTTGGTAAAGGGATGATCCGCAAGATCCGGGAGCTGGATCCAGACTGCAACATCGTTGCGATTGATTATGATCCAAGCGCAACCAGTGTCAATCAGGAGAATCGCATCAAGCTGATGCTTTCGATTGCACGGGAAAAGCTGCATCCGCTTCCTGAGCTGCAGCCGCAAGGCCAGATTGAACAGCCGACTGCGGGCTAGAAAATTGAAGGAGAATGGGATGAATTTTCAAGAAGAATTGCTTCTTTATCAGCCTTTTAATGAGCAGGAAGCAAAGGATAAAGAAATCATGTTATCAGCAATCCAGTGTTTTGGCCCAACGATTTTGACACGGTCATGCGAACTGGGACATATGACGGCCAGCAGTATGATCCTGAATGAATCCAGAACGAAAGTATTGATGGTGTATCACAATATCTTTCAATCGTGGGGCTGGACTGGTGGCCATGCGGATCATCAAGCGGATCTGCTTCAGGTGGCTTTGCGGGAAGCAAGGGAAGAGACTGGAGTCAGACAGCTTGGTCTTTTAAAAGAGGGGCTTTGGGCCATCGATCTTCTTCCGGTTTGGGGGCATTTTAAGCGGGGAAAGTATGTCAGCAGTCATATGCATTTGAACTATACTTATCTGTTTGAAGCGCAGGAAGATCAGCCTTTAAGAATAAAAGAGGATGAAAACAGCGGTGTGATGTGGATTGAACTGGATGAAATGGATCGTTTTGTACGTGAACCAGAAATGCTTCCGGTGTACCATAAATTGCTGCGGGAATATGAAACCAGGAAATAAAAGAATTTTAAAAATCGTTATACAACGATTTTTTTTATGAAAAGAAAGAAAAAACAAATGAAAGCGGTTTAAATTCTGAAGATTCTCTGAAGATTGCGTGAATTTCCTTGATTTTCATCGAAGGAAACATACAATAGAGGATGTATCAATTGTGTTCAAATTGTGAAAGAATGAAGTTCAAATTGTGAAAGAGAGGGATAAGAAACATGATCAATGTTCTAAACTGGTTTAATATGCTTATTTTTATCCTGTTTATGGCGGCTTACAGCTATCAGCTGATCTATGCTGGTGTGGTCTTGCTGAAAAAGGAAAAGAAAGGTCCAGAAGCCCGGATCAATCATCGCTTTGCGGTTTTGGTCGCGGCTCGAAATGAGGAAAAAGTGATTCGCGACCTGATTGAAAGCGTCAAAGCTCAAAATTATCCGCAGGATTTGGTGGATGTTGTCGTGATTGCGGATAATTGTACAGATGACACGGCTAAAATTGCCCGGCGCTGTGGAGCAATCGTCTTTGAGCGGTTTAATAAAGCCAAGGTGGGCAAAGGCTATGCGCTGGATTATGCGTTTCATCAGCTGAAGAAAAATTATCCTAACCGGGCCTATGAAGGATTTTTTGTTTTTGATGCGGATAATTTGCTGGATCAAAATTATATCCGTGAGATGAACCGTGTCTTTGATCAGGGCTATGAAGTGATTACCAGTTATCGTAATTCCAAGAATTATGATACCAATTGGATCTCAGCAGGCTATTCGCTTTGGTTTTTAAGAGAATCCAAGTATTTGAACAATGCTCGGATGATCTTGAATACCAGCTGTGCCATTTCTGGTACAGGCTTTTTGGTCTCAGCGAAAATTATTGAGAAAAACGCTGGATGGAAGCATCATCTTTTGACAGAAGACATTGAATTTTCAGTTGACAGTGTTTTGCATGGCGTCAAGATCGGATATTGCAATACAGCGATGATTTACGATGAACAGCCGGTGACCATGGAGCAGTCCTGGAAACAGCGCTTGCGTTGGTCCAAGGGCTTTTATCAGGTTTTTGGAAACTATGGCAAGGCACTGCTGCAGGGAATCTGCCAGCGACATGATTTTGCCTGCTATGATATGTTTATGACTATTGCACCAGCGTTGTTTGTCTCTTTGACCAGTGTGACGGTGAATCTTGCTGTTTTGATCACTGCGCTGATCTTTGTTCCAGGTGTAGAAATCGTAAAAATTACACTAGGAGCAATCAGTGCGTCGATTCTGAATTATTACTTGATCTTGTTTGCTTTTGGCTTGCTGACGACGATAACCGAATGGAACAAGATCCATTGCTCAACCTTAAGCAAGATCCGCTATCTGTTTACTTTTCCGATTTTTATCTTTACTTATATCCCGATTTCCATTCAGGCGCTATATAAACGGATCGAATGGGTCCCGATCGAACATACGATTACCAAGAACATCAGTCAGCTTCAATAAAAAGCCCTGGGCAATAGGCCTAGGGCTTTTTCTATGGTGAACTTCCGATTTTAATGATTGACAAAAATCCATAAATATTGGACTATTATAGGTGGACAGAAATCATCAAATGAATGGACTGTGAGGAGGGGGAACTGATGGATCCGAATAGAATCCGCCAACGAAGAAAGGAGAGAGGCTTGAGCCAGTTTGAGCTAGCACAGCAGCTGCATATTTCCAGAAAAAAGATCAGCCAATGGGAAAGAGGCGAGCAAGCGGTGGAACTGGAGATGCTGCTTCCGTTAGCCAATGCCCTAGGTGTGATGGTGGAAGATCTGTTGTTGGAAACGGAACAATTGGATGAAAAAGAACGTGAAGCTTTTCGCTGTCAGCTAAGGGAAATGCTGGCTGAGCAAAGATATGAAGAAGCGTGTTTTCTGATTCAGGAAACGGTTAGCAGGGCTCCGGAAGATGATCGATTAAAATTATCTGCAGCAACAGTTTTGTTTATGAGCGATCTGACAGAAGATCGAACAAACGAAGCCTGGGAACTGGCACTGGAACTTTTGAACCAGATTGACGGTTGGGACAATGAGATTCGCAAAGCGGCGGCGTTTACTAAAGCGCTGATTTTATTGATGATGGAGGATGGAGAAGGCTGTCAGCAGGCTTTGGATCAGGAGCAGTGGAACCCAATGGATCCCATTCCTTTGTATGCCAGTGCTTATCAAAACCAGGGGAAGAAAGAGGATGCGATCCGATTGGCTCAGCATGGTTTATATCAGGGATTGGTTTCCTGCAGTTCGATGCTGGAAATCTTAGTTCGATGTGAAGGGGATTCGAAACGAAGATTGAAGCTGATGAAAAAAAGAGAGCTATTGGAGAACAGTTTCGGAATTAATCAAGGAACTGCATCTTTGGCTCTTTGCCATGAATATCTTGTTCAGGGTCTTCCTCAGCAGGCAGCGGATGCCTTTTGCAAGGCCATACAAGCAATGCAGATTGCCTTGGAAGAGAGTTCTCTCTTTGCAAAGAAAGATTTTCTTCTGAGCAAAAAAGCAGAGGTTCAACTGATGCATCTAAGAATGCAGTCTTTAGAAGAAGAGCCGGATCTTCAGTCCTTTTTAAAGACAGAGCCGGTGAAAAGCAGAATTCGCGAATTTAAAAATTTTCTAGATAAAATGGAGAAAAAAACAATCTGAATGGCTAACAGTCGGAAGGGGTTTGCGTGAAACTGGATCCTGTAACAGATGAAAAAGCGATATTCACAAAAAAATCGAAGGCATGGAGTAATATGTACCCAGAATTCTGGATACATTAAAAATTGAATTAGGTGCGCATGGATGCCTCTTTGAATTTTGTGGGAGGCATCCATTTTGTTTTCGCTTGGATTCTTTCGTTGTTGTAGTCATTTATGTAGCCGTCAACAGCCTTAGCAAACGTTTCAAACCATGCCCGTAGGACATCTCGTTTTTCATCCGCCCAAAGAAGGTTCATGACGGCTGTTGCGCTGCCAAGATAATAAGGTTTGATCCAGCCTCCAGCGCAAAGTCCGGCGGCACCCATGGCAGCTTTCTTATGGAGCTTCGACGTGATCCTTTTTTTCGGACATGATTGTTTCCCCTGTTTTTTTCATTATGTGATAAAAATCATGGTAACAAGAAACAAAATATGTCTATTATTTCGCATGTGATGAAGAAAAACTAGGGCCTGGATTTCATTGGGCATTAGATCATAATACGAGGCTTTTAAAAGCAGTTCAATGGGTCCCTTCATTTCATTTTTACTCCAGATTATGGTCATTTCCAATGTTTTTCTGATGTAGCCATGAAGCAGCAGGGCAATGTAAGGATTTTTGGGATCAATTCCATCTTTTGGCAGCATTTCTGCAAAACCGTATAGTTTTTCTTGTAGATATCATTTCTTAAAGAATTTTGATCCTAGGAAGAAAAAACATTTTGAAAGAGGGAAGGATACTTTTTCAATACTGAATACAGAGAGAAAAAAGACTGGCGGTAGGATATGCCAAATCACGCTGAAAAGCGTATCGTTTAAAATCAATTTATAGCTGCTGTTTAAAAGCTCATATTTATCTTGATAGTGACGGTAAAAGGTAGAGCGGCTGAGATTGGCTTTTTTTAGGATTTCAGAGGTTGAACAATGATCGATTGATTTTTCTTCCATCAGTATGATCAGTGCATCAATACATCGTTTTCTAAGGGATCCTGATGCCGGTTAATCTTATCCAAAGGCAGTTCCTCCTTCAATTTTGTATAAACATCAATCTGGTTTCAAACAAAAAAAATGAAACAAAATGATCTTTTTGTTTCATTTTTCTGTTTAGAAAAATTAGCTTACAGTTCTAAATCGTTCTTAGAATTTTTCCTTATTAGGAAAAGGATCTGATTTCAACCTTAAAAAATTCAGTAAGAATGACGCCTGTATTCTTGATCGTTGACGATTTAACGAAGCTGAGCTTCTTTGGTCCACTGGCTGCGTTTAAAGTACAGGGTTGCAAAAAGACCGGCCAGGGTAAAGCCTACCGCCCCTGAAAGATATAGGATGCGAACATCGTAAATAATCTTCAAACCGAAATAAACGAAAAGAAACCGGGAAACACACTGACTAAGCACGGCGTTGAACATAGGAACCTTGACGTTTCCAGAACCACGGATCGCTCCGTGATAAACATGGGACCAGGCTAACGGAACATAACTGAAAACCATGAATCGGATCATTTCGCTGCCGCTGGCGATGACTTGAGCATCCTTGTTGAAAAGGCGGACCCAGAATTCTGCGGTAAAAAAAACCACTGCGCAGCAAATGACTGTGATGATCGTTGCCATGCGGATGCTTAAGCGGATCGTTTCCTGAGCACGCTTTACTTTTTGGGCACCCATGTTTTGTGAAACCATATTGACAGTTACGGTAGAAATAGCGCTCATTGGGATCTGGGCAAAAACGGCGATTCGCTCGGCAACGCCGATCCCGGCAATGATTTCGTTAGGAAAGAGATTGATATAAGACTGAACCATCATGCTGCTGATCGCAATCATCATATTTTGAATTCCTGCTGGAATCCCTAAAGAACAGATCCGCCGGGCAGTATGCCAGTCGAACTGGATATGACGAAGATCAAAGCGAATTGTTTGATCCAGCTGAAACAGCAAGCGGATGCAGAAGAAATCAACGACAAACTGAGCAATGATCGTGGCCAGGGCGGTACCCATGACCGACAGATTCATGACCCGCACAAACAGGATTCCCAAGACAAGATTGATGCCGCTGGATAAGATCAAAAAATATAGCGGATGCTTGGAATCACCTAACGAGCGCAGGATAAAGAATCCCATTTGGTACATGAAGACTGCCGTATTTCCTAGAAAATAGACTTGCAGATAGCTTTTAGCCATGCTGTAAAGCTCGGCATTGACATGCGTCGTTTCTAAAAGAAACGGAATGCAAAGCTCGGAAAAAAGCGTTAGTAGCAGTCCGCCAATGATCGCAAAAGTAATGCTGGTATCGATAGACCGTTTGATCTTTTTTTCATCTCCGGCACCATAAAAGATGGCAACAACGATACCGGCCCCAGTTCCAAGCCCATAAAATAAAAAAT
>CALVGQ010000090.1 GCA_944327135.1 uncultured Erysipelotrichaceae bacterium
GGGTTCACCGGTCAATCAAATGCGTTGACGATTGCCCGTCGGTTTGGCCTGAAGGAAAGTATTTTGAAAGAGGCAGAAAATCTAAAACGACAGAGCAAATCTTCAGAAGATGAATTGATTGAAAAACTGGAAAACCAACTGATGGCGGCAGAACAGCACAATCGAGAACTATCCGAAAAACTGAAAGAAGTGGAGGAGCTTAAACAAGCTCTTAAAAACGAAAAAGAATCGCTTACGATGCAGAAAGAACGCATTCTGGATCGGGCTGAAGAAAAAGCACGGCAAGAAGTGGAACGAATCCGGGAGACTGCAGAGGCTTGGTTTGAGGAATTAAAGGAAAATAGCGAAGTGAAGCAACACCAATGGAATGAGTTTCGTAAGAAAACGGAAAATCTGATTGCTCAAGAGGAACAAGAAGAGCAGTCTTCTCCGCTTCAGGCTGGAGATTGGGTTTCGTTAAAGAATTCAATGCAGATTGGAAAGCTTCTAAGTATCAGTAACGGAAAAGGCATCGTTGAAGTCAATGGAATGAAAATTACAGCTCCACTTGACCAACTGCGCTATCGTCAGACAGGGTCAGAAAAGAAAAAACCCAAGAATCGAATCATTCAGCATAGCAAACCGAAAATTTCGATGGAATGTAATTTGATTGGATTACGGGTGGATGAAGCATTACCGGTTTTTGAAAAATATATGGATGATGCAATCTTAGCGGGTTACTCGACAGTTCGGATTATTCACGGCGTTGGAACAGGGGCATTGAGAAATGCAATTTGGGCTAAGTTGAAAAAGCGGAATGATGTTGAATACCGGGTCGGTGGTCAAGGTGAAGGAGGTGTAGGGGCTACAGTAGTAACTTTTGTAGCTCGCAGGTCATGATCTCCGAAGCACTAAAATCAAAATTGATTACTTTGCCGATGGAACCGGGATGTTATTTGATGAAAGATAAACACCATGAAATTATTTATGTCGGCAAAGCCAAAAAGTTAAAGAATCGAGTGAATCAGTATTTTGTTGGAGCTCATGACCATAAAACAACAAAGCTAGTTTCGGAGATTGTTGATTTTGAATTTATTGTAACTACCTCAGAAAAAGAAGCGTTGGTTTTGGAAATCAATTTGATTAAAAAGCATCGTCCAAAATACAATATCATGTTCATGGACGATAAAAGTTATCCATATATCAAGCTTTCTGCTGACCGATATCCGACTTGTACAGTGGTTCGCGATGCCAAAAAAGATCGTAAGGCGAAATATTTTGGCCCTTTTCCAGATGCTACGGCAGCCTATCAGACCATGAAATTGTTGAATCAGTTGTATCCGCTACGCAAGTGCCGGCGAATGCCGGATAAAGTCTGCCTTTATTATCATATTGGACAGTGTTTGGGTCCTTGTGAGAAGGAGGTTGATGCGAAGCAGTATGCGGCGATGATCGCCCAAATTACGGCATTTTTAAAGGGAGATGTCAAAGATCTTTTAAAAGAATTAAAGGAACGAATGGAGAAAGAGTCAGAAAATCTGCAAT
Source organism: uncultured Erysipelotrichaceae bacterium (assembly GCA_944327135.1). Classification (GTDB taxonomy): domain Bacteria; phylum Bacillota_I; class Bacilli_A; order Erysipelotrichales; family Erysipelotrichaceae; genus CALVGQ01. The sequence goes on from CALVGQ010000090.1 coordinate 1,525, forward strand.
TTGAAAAAGCTCAGGCAACTTTAGCGCTGATCCAGTCCATTCAGCATATTACGGATCGCCAAATGGTTCAGGTAGAGGATCGGCGGGACCGAGATGTTTTCAGCTTTTATGAGGATAAAGGATATCTGGCTATTCAAGGACTGCTGATCCGCGGTGGTAAACTGTTGGAAAGAGAACTGGCCACTCAGCCTCTGTATGAAGAGGCATCAGAAAGCTTTCTTAGCTTCTTGATGCAATACTATGAAAATCATCCTGTTCCGCCTGAGGTTGTGCTTCCAGTCATTGCAGAGTCAGACACTCTGGCTTCTTTGCTTCATACCAAAATCATTCATCCACAACGAGGATATCGAAAAAAACTGTTGGACATGGCGGCGATGAATGCGAAAAAAACGCTGTTGAATAAATTCGAGCAGCTCGATTATCAAAAAACCAGAAAAGAAAATTGCTTGGAAGAATTGCGACGTCTTTGCAAGCTGGAAAGTCTGGATCGGATTGAAATCTTTGATAACTCTCATATTTCCGGACATTTTACGGTAGCCGGGATGGTCGTTTATCAAAATTATCAGTTTGCTCGTAGTGAATATCGTCACTATAAGCTGCATACGGGCAACAGTGATACGGACTCAATGAAAGAAGTTTTATATCGCCGTTATTTTCGTGCTTTGAATGAGAATAGTCGGCTTCCGGATCTGCTTTTGGTAGATGGCGGATTCACCCAGATCCGGGCTGCTTTGGAAATCCTTGAAATGCTGGACTTGGATCTTCCAATTTTTGGCCTGGTAAAGGACGATAAACACAATACATCTGGGTTGATGGATCGAAATGGTGAAATTGTCTGTCTGGATCGCAGCAGTGATGCATTTTTTCTTTTAACGAATTTACAAGATGAAGTGCATCGGTTTGCCATCCAATATCATCGAAAACTTCGTTCCAAAGCTCAAACACAGTCCATCTTGGATGAAATTGAAGGCGTGGGGCCTAAACGAAAGAAACAGTTGATGAATCATTTCCGCAGTTTTAAAAGAATCAAGGAAGCGAGTGTGGAAGAACTTTCACAGATTGTTCCGATGGAAGTGGCAAAAAAGATTTATGAGGCTTTGCAATAAGTACCCTTTTAAAAAAATGGCATACACTGATGGTGAGCCAAGGAGGGATACTGTGAAACGAATTCTGACTGGAAAGGAACGGGAAGTTTTTGAGCTTCTGATTGATAATTATGATACTCGGGAGATTGCTCGGATTCTGAATATCAGTGAAAAAACAGTCCGTAATCATATTTCCAATGTCATTTGCAAGCTCGGCGTTAAAGGGCGGGCACAAGCGGTCGTTGAATTGATCCGCTGTCATGAATTATCGATTTAACCCCTGAATTTCAGGGGTTATTTTTTTGCTGGTGGCGAAGACGATCTTTTGGATCGTTTTTTTATGTTTTGAATAGATCAACCGAGAAGCGGAAAAACGATGGGAAGAGAGGATTTAATTGCATAGAAGTGTGCAAATGTATATTTGAACGAAAGGACTTTCCTTTTTAATATTTGAGTATGAAGAGAGAAATAGTTGATCTGATTAAAAATGGAAAATTCTATCTCAGCCAGTGTCGTTCTAAAGAAGAACTGTATGATTTTTTAGCCGAAGAATTGATGAAAGAGGGATTAGTTAAGGAGAGTTTCAAGAAAGCTTTGGCTGAAAGGGAAAAACAGTTTCCAACGGGGATTTTGATTCATCCTTACAATATTGCGATGCCTCATGTTGATTCTGAACATGTCAATATAAATGGTATGGTGGTTTGTCATATGGAGAAGCCTATTCTTTTCCATCGAATGGATTCAATTCAAGAAGAAATTCCTGTTACGATGGTATTCTTACTTTTAATTAAATCTGTGAAATTACATATGCCAGCAATTGTTAGTTTAACGACCATTTGGAAGGATACCGCACTGATGAACGATCTCTTAAAGGTAAAAAATAAAGAAGACTTAATCAATCTGTTTAATGAGTAAAACAGGTTTGATCGAGAAAAAGAAAGGAGGAGAGAGAATGAAAAGAATCATTGTTGCCTGTGGAAGCGGAATCGCTACTTCTACTATTTTGTGTAACAAAATAGATGAAATCTTGGATGATGAAAATATTGACCATGAACTGATTCAGTGCAGCATTACTGAAGTGGATGGCTATGAAGATTTAGGCGATGTCATCGTCAGTTCAACCCAGCTTTCAAAGCAGTATTCTATTCCGACAGTCATGGGTATTGGATTTATTACCGGTGTTGGTGAAGAAGAAGCAACTCAAAAACTGATTTCGATTTTAAAAGACTAATGTTTAGAGAAGGGGAAAATTTATGAATTTTATTGTTGATTTATTTGGATTCTTATCAGATCTTGGTAAGTACATCATGGTCCCTTTAATGGTCGCAATAATTGGTATAGGATTTCGTGCTGATGTAAATAAAGCGATTAAAGGTGGAATTACAGTAGGAATTGGCTTATTTGGATTGGATCTTGCATTGAGCTTGGTTTCTACCTATCTGGCTCCAGTAGCGACGGCTTTGGTGGAAATGGCGAATTTGAATCTGGATGTCATTGATGTAGGTTGGACAGCCTTGTCAGGGATCGCCTATGCTACTGAAGTTGGAGCATTCATCATTCCGTTTATGCTTCTAGTAAATATTATTTTATTGGCTTTAGGAGCAACAAAGACCATGGATATTGACATTTGGAATTTTTGGCATTATGCCTTAACGGGTTCTTTAATTGCTGTTACAACAGGCAACATTCTTTATGGATTTTTAGCAGCTGTTGTTCATGCGGTTGTCATTTTTGCCTGGGGAGATCGATATGCAGAGCAAACCCAAGAAGTGATCGGAATCCCTGGAGTTTCCATTCCTCATGGTGGGACTTTTGCTGCCAATGTCATTGGATGGGGCATGGAGAAGGTCTATAACCGATTTGGAAAGAAAGAAGAAAAAGGTTCAGCTGATGCTGCAGCAGCGAAAAAATTAAGCGAGAATAAGTTTGTTACAATCATTAAAGATCCGATTTATGTAGGTTTTATTTTAGGAGTATTTGTTGCAGCCTTAGGCGGTTTTCCTTTTAAAACGATCATTACCACAGGAATGGCGATGTCGGCAATGCTATATTTAACTCCTCGAATGGTAAAAATTTTGATGGAAGGGTTAGTGCCTATTTCCAATGCCTGTAAAAAGATCATGTCTAAAAAATATGCTGGAGAACAGCTTTATATTGGAATGGATAATGCGATCATCTTAGGCCATCCTACGGTGATGATGGGAACGGTATTAATGATTCCGGTATGTATCATTCTTGCAATGATCGTTCCAGGAAACAGGATCATTCCGATGGCTTCTTTGGCAGCTTGCGGTTATAACTGTACGATTTTGAATGTTCATCATAAAGGAAAACCAATGCGAGTTTTTATCTCATGCACGATTCTTCTTGCCGCTTGCTTGATTTTCGGCTCCGTTATGGCTGAAACGGTAACGGATGTGGCAGTGTCGACTGGTTTTACCTGGTCACAAGAAGGCTTCATTTATATTTCCGCTATCTCTGGAACGCTTGGCGCAACAATCTGGCTTTGGCTATTGTTTGGATTGAGTCCTATAGTCGGTGCAATCGCAAGTGTTGTCATCATTCTTGCTACGGTAATGATTCAAAGAAATTATTTTAAGAAAAAAAGAGAACTGGCAACGGTAGAGTTTGTTGGTGCAGATCAAGATGCGTATTTAAAGAAATAAAAATTATATCATGATCATTTTATCGTAAAAGAACGCTGCTCTGGATAATTTTATCCAGAGCGGTGTATAAAAGGAGGATTTTTATGCTTGTCAACACAAAAGAAATGCTCAACGCTGCAAACGGAAGTAATTATGCCATTCCTTCTTTTGATTTTATTCATGCCCAAATGGTACGTATATATACAGAAGTTGCTGAAGAACTAAAACGGCCTTGTATCTTGGCGATGAGCGAAGCCCTAAGTGCTGAGCTTCCTTTGGAGGATGCTTATGCTATTGGACGCTATTATGCAGAAAAAAGTCATTATCCGGTTGCTTTGCATATTGATCATGGAAAAACTGTCAGCTTTGTTAAAAAAGCTATTGATCTTGGTTTTACTTCCGTGATGATCGATGGGTCTGCCGATTGCTATCAGGAAAATGTGCGTAAGACAAAAGAAATTGTAGAATACGCTCACGCTCGCAATGTTACTGTAGAGGCCGAAATCGGGCATGTAGGATCTGGAATAAACTATGAAGACGAGGTTGGAGATACCAGTGTTTTTACGGAAGTTGAAGAACTGATTCGTTTTGTCCAAGATACTGGTGTGGATTCTGTCGCTGTATCGATTGGAACAGCGCATGGAGTGTACACAGGGACACCTAAGATTAATTTTGAACGATTAAGAGAATTAAAAGAGGCGGTTTCTATTCCTTTGGTGTTGCATGGTGGTTCTTCTTCTGGAGATGCTAACTTAAAAACTTGTGCTGAAATAGGGATCAGCAAGATCAATATTTTTACAGATGTTTGTCAAGCGGCAGCTTTAGCGATGGGTTCTGTAGAAGAAAAAAATAATTATCGAAAGATCATGAGTGCAGCGGATGAAGCAATTCGCCAAGTTGTCCGACATTATCACCATGTTTTCAATTGTGATTGAGGAAAAAAATGAATAATACTATCATTCGTACACCCTTGCTCAGTGTTAATGCAAAATCATATTTATGGGGGGAAGATTTGCTTAAAATTGCTCAGCATTGTGAAAAAAGAGCCATAGAAAATGGAATCAGCATTTCTATGAATCTTCCTTACGTGGACCTTTACCGTATTTCACAGTGCTGTCCTCATTTGATTTTAAATGCGCAGGGAGTGGATGCTGATGAACCTGGTGGAAAGATGGGAGCGGTGCTTCCTGAAATGTTAAAAGCGTCAGGTGCGGATGGAGTGATTCTTAATCATGCTTCTTCTCCTATGAGCTTAAATAATATTATAAAAACCGTTGAACGTTGCAAAAGACTAGGTTTATTTACTTTCATATGTGCGGATCGACTGGAAGAATGTCGTTTGTTAGCCGAGTTACATCCTACTGGCATGGTTGTAGAACAAGCGGCTTTGATTGGAACAGGGATTCTAGCTGATGAATCTTATATACAGCAAACAACCCGACTCATACGATCAATTGATTCAGAGATTTTGATTATGCATGGTGCGGGAATTAAAAGCGGTGAAGATATATATCGAAATATACGGAATGGCTCTGAAACTGGCGGAGGTGCATCAGGAATTTTTTGTAGCCAAGACCCCATTGCTACCATCGATGATTATGTACAAGGTATTTTAAGAGCAAAAAGAGATTTTGGAAGCAGGATAATTGCGAGGTGAAAGATGAATGGTGAAAATTAAACATATTGAAATGGAAACTCATGCACCTAAAATCCATTTTTTTAATCTGACTGATGAAATAAAAAAATGGATCAAAGAAATTCATTTAACCAATGGGACGATCACAGTTCAGTCTGAACATACGACCTGTGCGATTTTTATGGAAGAATATGTTCATGATGAAGACGAAAAAGGGCATGATTTCTTACAAATTGATCTCAATCGAGGACTAAGAAGATTATTTCCAGATGAAACAGAATTTAACGATTATTATTTTTATCCAGGGCCAGTTCATTTGAATCGACCAGGGAGAACGCCTCTTAATGATCTGTCAGTCTGCTTAAACGGCCCGGCCCATTTAAAAGCCACTCTTTTGGGGGCAAGTCAAACCTTTGTTGTAGAAAATGGCGAATTGCAGACTGGGAAGTTTGGTTCAGTTTACTTTGTGGATTTTGATTATCAACGTCCTCGGCAAAGAAAGTGTGTTCTTTGTGCGATAGGAGAATAAAATACGGGATACTGTATAACAAAATTGAAATGCTTAATTTAAAAAGGAGAACACTGATGAAAAAACCTAAACCAATAAAAACGCCTTCTTTAGGAGTCAATGCCAAATCATATATGTGGGGGGAACCTCTGCTGAAAATTGCACAGCATTGTGAAGAAATTGCAATTCAGCATGATTTGACTGTAACAATAAATGTTCCATTTACTGAAATATATCGAATTGCTCAAGCATGTCCGCATCTTCATATTAATGCTCAAGGGGTAGATGCTATTGAACCAGGTGGGAAAATGGGAGCTGTTCTTCCTGAAATGGTAAAAGAAGCCGGAGCGGATGGAGTTATTCTTAATCACGCTGCACGTCCAATGACTTTAAGTGAAGTGGTTAAATGCATTCAGCGCTGCAAAGAAATTGGACTACATACCATGGTGTGTGTTGATAATGTTGAAGAGTGCAGAATGATGGCCAGTCTTCACCCAACAGGCTTGATTGTGGAACAGACTGCGTTGATTGGTACCGGGATTATTGCAGATGAAGCTTATCTGAGAAGCACATGTGAAGCAATTCGAGCCATTGATTCTAATATTATTATTTCTCAAGGAGCAGGAATAAAAAATGGTAATGACATTTATCGAAATATAAAATTGGGTTCCGAGACTGGCGGAGGTGCTTCTGGAATCTTTTGCGCGGAGGATCCGATCGCAGCTATTGACGATTTTGTAGAGGGAATTTTGCGGGCTCGTAAAGATTTCGGAGGCCGCACAGTGGAATAATTTTATGTAGATAAAGAAAGGGTCTTATTTTGGAAAACAAATGAATCTCAAATTTTATAAAAAAGCATTTTCAAAACAGGAGCATTGCCAAAAGATCCTACTCAAAAGAAATAAAACTTTTCTTTTATTGGATTAAAAGAAATAGGAAAGGAGATCAAAAATGGAGGGATTAAACATTTACTTTAAAGAACTTTCATTTCAAACTTTGGGAAATAAGGCGACTTATTTTGAAATTAGGCAAGATTGCCTAGATTTTATTAATGAAACCGGTGTTCAAAATGGAATCCTGGTAGTGCAATCCCCTCATACTACCTGTGCCGTGTTTTTTGAGGAGATGGTCCATGATGTGGATGCACTGGGAGATGAATTCCTTCAGCACGATTTAAATAAGGGATTAAACCGTGTTTTTCCTAAGCAGCTTTCTTATGATGATGATTATAAATATCCGGGCCCAATTCATCGGCAGTTTTCGGCAGATCATGGTGGGGCGATGGCTGTCAATCCGGCTGGACTGCTGAATGGAGATGCTCATTGTAAAGCGACATTACTGGGTTCAGATAAGACTTTCATTATCAAAGAAGGAAAGCTTTTGTTAGGGACTTATGGATATATATATTTTGTGGATTTTGATGGGAATCGAGCCAGAAAAAGGAAATGCCATTTGTGTGTGATCGGGAAATAATATGATAAGCATTTATCATCATACCCTTGACTTAGAAACGCAGGGAAATAAAACTACTTTTTTTAACCTGAAAGATCAATGCTGTTTGTTTGTTTTGGAAAAAAAGATTCAAAACGGAATCCTAGTGGTGCAATCTCCACATACTACCTGTGCCATATTTTTTGAGGAGATGGTCCATGATGTGGATGCGCTTGGAGATGAATTCCTTCAACATGATTTAAGCAAAGGCCTTAATCGAATTTTCCCTAAGCAGCTTTCTTATGATGACGAGTATCAATATCCAGGGCCTAAGCATCGAGATTTTGGAAGCCGCCTTCCAGGAAGTGAATTTTCTATTCATCCAGCTATTCTTTTAAATGGCGATGCACATTGCAAAGGATCTTTGATTGGCTCTTCATCTATCTTTACGGTACAGGATGGCGAAATCAATTTTGGTACTTTTGGATCTGTCTATTTTGTAGATTTTGATGGGAATCGGGCTAGGAAAAGACATTGCCATCTTTGCCTTATAGGAGAAACATTTTAATCGTTGAACCAGGATTTTCCTTCCCCATTGTATTAGACCAGTGAGTACTGATAATTTGATAAATTGATTTGTTTAACATTTAAAAATTTGACGGGAGATGTTTAAAAGAGAATTGTTTTAAGTTGTAATAGGAGAGTAATTCTATGGTGTCCAATCTGGAAAAAGAATTGATCCGGTTTTTATCAGACCGCGATCTTTGGGTATCTTCAAAGGAATTGATGTCAGTTTTTAATGTTTCGCTTCGTACATTACGAAGTGCTGTAAAAAATGCTAACGAAAGCTCAAAGACAAAAATTATCCTGTCTTCTAACAGAGGTTATCGCTTAGCTAAAACCTCACAGATGTTCAATGAAATTCTGGATCGAATTAGTATGAACGATCCCAATGACTTAGAACGGCAGCCTATATTATTGAAAGAATTATTGATTCATAAAGAAGGAGTCGATTATTTTGAACTGGCGGACAGATTAGCAGTAAGTGAACAGACAATTTTATCTGATGCAGTGAAGCTTCGTCCTGAATTGGCACCGTATCATTTATCTGTTTCAAGAAGAAAAGATTTTCTTGTTTTAAGGGGTTCTGAGACAGATATTCGTCGTCTTTTTAGTGATGTCATTTATCGAGAGGCACAAGATGAATTGATGTCTTTAACAACTCTGGCAGAATTTTTTCCGAAAGTGGATGTTGATCGAATTTATCGAATTTTATTGGAGGAAATAGAAAAAGCAGCACTTATTATTTTTAATGATTATAAGTTGATTGAGATTTTATTGCATTTTTGTATTTTGTTAAATCGAAAAGAAGTCGAAGAAGTCAGAGGGACAATTTCTTATGATCGTGAAAAAGAAATTGCTGATGGACAGTATCGTTGTGCTTTATCTGTTGTTAAAAGTGTAGCGAATCAAGCAAAGGTTCAGTTTGATCAAGAAGAAGTTGAAGAAGTTTACTCTTTATTGCTTTTGTCTACTCGTAGAAAAGACGAAGATAATCCCAATTTTAATTCCAATATGGAAAAAATCGTTGGAAAAGAGATTCTTCAATTTGTTCGAGAAATTACACGAAAT
>CALVGQ010000091.1 GCA_944327135.1 uncultured Erysipelotrichaceae bacterium
CCATCGGCACCAGCATCCATCCATTGACTTCCTCAAACTGGAAGTTCTGAGCAGCCGGTTTTAGATAAGCATGAATCGTGATGCTGAACAAATAGCCTGCCGTCAGCAAAGCACTCACCAGCAAAACCGCCGGCCCCATCCATCCTAGCACACCATCAATCGACTGCAATGATCCGCTAGCAAGATACCATTTGGATACAAAACCCAAAAGCGGTGGAATACCAATTAGCCCCAGCGATGCGATCGTATACAATCCCAGCGTCCAAGGCATCCGTTTTCCGATTCCATCCAGCTGATCAACCCGGGTAAATCCACTTCGATAAATGATAGATCCTGCACTCATAAATAAAACATCTTTGATCAGGCTGTGCGCAACGACATGCAAAATTGCACCTAAAAGAGAAATTGGATTCAGACAGGCCAGACCAAACAAAACATAAGAAACCTGAGAAACCGTCGAATAAGCCAGCCGTTTCTTCAAAATCTTTTCCTTATAAGCCAGCATTGATCCCATCAAAACAGTCACTAATGTCAGGACGATCCATGTCTGTTGGGCCCATGTACCAATCAGAAAATCAGCACCAAATTGAAAAAATACCACACGAATAATGGCCAGCACACCAGCCTTGGTAATGACTCCTGACAAGACGGCCGAAGCACAGGCCGGAGCCACCGGGTGAGCGGTCGGAAGCCAAGCATGCAGCGGAAACATTCCGCCTTTGGCACCAAACCCGATGATCGTCAATAAAGCCACTCCTAGAAGCAACGACTGATGATCGGCAATTCGTCCAGGATCCAACACTCCGCCAGCTGTAAAGACCGTCGTTGTCCCATAGGTCCGCAAGAAGAAGAATCCTGCCAGCCCCAAAGAAGCGCCAAAAATGGAATACAGCAGATATTTCTTAGCCGCCGCAATGGATTCGCTTTTCTGATTATGCAATACCAGCGGCATGCTGAGCAGGGTCATCAGCTCAAAGAAGCAATACAGGCTCATATAATTCGCACTGTACACCACTCCATTCAAAGCACCCAGAGTCATCAGATAAAATGCATAGAAACGCTCATTTCGTTCCTCATGCTGCATGTACTCAAAGCTGTAGCCTCCTACTGCCAGCCACATGATTGCAATCAGCGCTGCAAACAGCTTGGCCCATCCATCCGCACTAAACGCTAGGGTTAGGTTCTCCGTGATATTTAGCAATGGCGTCCATTCAGCAATTAAGGAAAAACTCAGAAAGACCAACACCGCATTCAGGCTCAGAACCATCAAAACATAGATACGTCTGAAATCACGGACATGATTGAATGGAAACAGCAGCAATCCTGCGCCAGCCAGAATCGGAAAGAAGACGATCAAGCTCAAAAGCAATATACTGTTCATCCTTTCCCCTCCTATCTGAACATCGCAATGCCGCTTTGAATGGCCTCAGTCAAAGGCTGACTGAAGATTCCTACGGCAAAATTAAAGACAATCAAAACCACCAAAGCAACGATATAAGAACGATGCAGCTTGATCGGCTTTGACCCGAATCGATCTTCCTTTGGATGCGTAAACAAAGTCAGCATCGCAGGAATATAATAGCAGGCATTCAGCAAAGTACTAATCGCCAAAGTCGCCAAGGCAATGATCGTTTTCAAGCTGGCATACTCAATCGAAGCCGTTGTCAACAAGACCTTAGAAACAAAACCGGCAAAAAACGGAATGCCAATCATCGACAACGCGCCAACCACAAAAGCTAATCCGCCCAGCCGATCTCGGTATCCTGCTCCCTGAAGATCACGAAACTGCTTGCTACCGCCAGAAACATCCATGAAGCCGCCGGCTGTAATAAACAACATCGGCTTGGTGATCGCATGAACGATGATTTGCAAACAGGCGGCAGTCAAGCCGGCGGTAGTTCCCAGTCCGATTCCCAGATAAACATATCCAATCTGAGCAACACTGGAATAAGCCAGCATGCGCTTTAAGTCCTGCTCACGCATCGCCTTCAGCGAACCCAATATCATAGCCAGAATTCCAAACACAAACAGTACATTGGTTGCCTTATCCTGGAAAATAAATTCCATTCCGATCACCCGATAAAAAATCTTGATCAGCAAAAAGATGTAACCCTTTAAAACCAGTCCAGAAAGAATGGCACTGGAACTGACCGTCGCATTGCCATGTGCATCCGGCAGCCAGGTATGGAATGGAAAACAAGCACTTTTAATAGCTAATCCCATCGAAAACAAACAGATAATCACGGCTAATGGAAACGCATAGGTCCCCGTCGCAAACAGCATTGCCACACTTTGTGCAATGTTTTGCATCAGCAGATGACCCGTCAGATCATAAAGAATCGTGATTCCGATCAGAAATAAACCGGATCCCAACAAGCTCATAATCAGATAACGTGTGGTTGCCACCAAAGCCTTGCCGCTGCGGTAACGAACCATGACCAATGCACACGAGGCAATCGTATTAATTTCCACAAAAACATAGCCGGTAAACAAGTCATTGGTATAAACCAGTGCAAGAAGACTGCTGGTTAAAAGGCAAACCATCGTAAAATAGAAATTGACCTTGGTTTTTTCACAGTCTTCAAAGATGTGATGCATTCCTCCCAGCAAGGAGAGCATCATGACCGCACTAAACACCGAAGCCATCAGACATTCCAAAACACCTACTCGGATCTCATTGCCCCATGGTGCCGGAAAATGTCCCATCATATAATTGTACGCTTCTCCTGTACGAAGAACATATCCCAGCGTAGAAAGTGAAAAAATCAAAATGACGCCCAAAACAAACAAACAATAGTTACGGGCATTTTTCCCTTTCAAGACCGAACAGACCACACCGCCGGAAAGAGAAAGGATGATGCTCAAAAAAGGAAAGTTCTGTACCAATGCCATTTAGTCTTCCTCCTTCTTTGCCATTTGTATGATCCGGTCAATGTCTAACGTGTGATATCGGTAATACAGCCGAATCGTCAGAGCTAGAAGAAACGCTGTAACACTTACCGAAACGACGATTCCTGTCAGCACCAATCCGCTTGGAATCGGATTGATATAGGCTTCCATATCCTGAACCCCATTGACCACAATTGGGGCTTTCCGTCCAAAAATATAACCCTTCGCCGCCAGAAAAAGATAAATTGACGAATCCATAAAGTTAAAACCAATAATCTTTTTGATCATGTTGCGATTCAGCAGCAGGGTCGTAAATCCGATTCCAAAAATGATAACCGCTGTTGTTTCATAATAATTAGTAATCAGATGACTCATCTTACATACCTCCCTTTCTAAACATCGTAAAGAAGGTATACATCGTACAAGCTACCACGCAGCCAACACAAATATTCAGCGGCAAGATCAATCCGCTGCTTAAGATCGCCCCCGGTTCCCCCAACGGAATTCCACTGGCCAGATGGTTCGCTCCAGTGTAAAATGAATAAGTTTTTAACAGTGCATAGGAAGTCAATGCAACAAAGGAAACCCATTTAAAAACAGTATAGGTAAAGAAACGACGCGTACTTTTAAATCCAAACGCATTGTTATACAGAATCAAGGCCGCTCCGATAATGGCTCCTCCTGAAAAACCGCCACCCGCCGAAAGATGTCCATTCAAAATGACATAGATTCCAAACAGCACGATCATAGGAAACAACATCTTGGTCACTGTCTGCAAAATCACATCATTTCGCGGTTCGTATTTACGGTCATAGCCCTCATCAACCAGTCCGCTGTCCTTTCTGACTTTTCCGTCTTTACCATAATCCATCCGCAAAAGGATCAGCACGCTCGCCGCGGCAATAAACAATACATGGGACTCTCCCAACGTATCAAAAGCACGATAATCCAGAATCATTCCTGCAACGATATTGACCGCTCCAGTTTCCTGCAGCCCATCCTCAATATAACGCTGGGAAACTTCATTGTTGACAGGATTGTCCGGCTGTCCAAATTCCGGCAGAAACGAAACAGTCAAAAGCAAAACGGTGATCATAGCTAACGCGACCAGCACCGCAAAGAAGCGATAGCAGCGCTGATACCATTCCATTCCATGTTCATGAAGCCAGTCGCGAACCCGTCGGATCAAGGTTGCCTGATTCTGACGACGCTGTTCTTCAATTTCCGACTGATCCCGCAGCGAATCTCGTTTCAGTTTTTCCTGCGGAAGATAATCCTCTAAAGGATCTCCATTGACCCAATGAAGAAGACGACGCCATCCGACATATTCATAATCTTCTCTTATTTTCATTGGTCTTCCTTGGCCTCCTCCTCATCAATCAGATGAATTTTTTTAAATGTGGCAAAAAACAGCAGTGTTGTAATTCCCGCTCCCACGGCCGCCTCTGTAATTGCCAGATCCGGGGATTCGATAATAATCCAAATCACACACATCACCAAAGAAAAGCTCATGTAAATGATGATCGAGGTCAAAATATCCCGGGTTAAAGCAACACAAACAGCGCAGAGAATCAAAAAGCCACATAACAAATGTACAAACAGGCTCATTCTTCAATGACCTCCACTTCTTCTTCAATTTTTTCATTGGTCGTTACTTCCATCCGGACCAGAAGGTGACTGCAGGCCGGAGATGAAAACCAGAAAAACAGAATAACAAAGAACAATTTCATCGTCGTAAAGCTGAAACCGGAAAAAAACATCAGCCCCACCAGCATAAATAAAATTCCCAGCGTATCCTGCATTGCCGCGGCATGCATCCGATTCAGCACATAATGAAACTTATAATTTCCAAACACTGAGGCAGCAATAATAAACAGCCCAACCAAAATCAGCGCATTGCCGCAAATAAAGCGAATGACTTCAATCATGATGCTTAGCCTCCTCTTCTTTCTTCATATGACGTTCATTGTAGACTCCAATGTAGACCCGTGTAAAAAAGACCACAGCCAAAAAGCTGAACATTGCATAAATAATAGCCATGTCCACCAATCCGCCTTCTTCCAAATATACCGCCAGCAAACAGATCAAAATAATGATCTGTGTTCCAATCATATTCACAGCCACAATGCGATCTGCAATTCGCGGGCCAATCAGTGATCGAAGAAAGCAGAAAAAAATCATAACTGCCAAAAAGATCATTGAACCAATCAAAACAACACTGGTCACCCATCTCATCCATTCCATCTTATTTCTCCTCCAGTTTCCGCAGCACTCGAACAAAGGCACAGTCTGCTAATCCTTCACCAAGATCTTTATCCAAGCAATGAACAGTCAGCTCATCACCCTCCAGCAACGCTGTGATCGTCCCTGGCGTCAACGTGATGCAGTTAGCCAGAATGGCTTTTCCCCAATCGGTTTTTAAATCGACCTTGAACTTGACGATCGCCGGCTCCATTCGATACTTGTTGGAGAAAATCCAATAAATCAGCTGTTCATTCGCTTTCGCAATTTCCAAGACAATCACAGCCAGCAGTTGGGCAATTAATTTGAATTTGCGAAAAAGAAACAGTTCGTAACTCAGCTTATAATCCATGAACCGACAAATAAATCCCATCAGCAGGCACGAAAAAAGCACGCCAAACAAAGCAATTTCCAGCGTGAAATTCCCATTGAAGATGATCCATGCCAAAAAGAACATCAAAAACATAGTCCGCTCCCCTTTCCATAAGTTCCCATGATAACATTCTAATTGCAAGACTTTTAATGCCGATGTCAAATGATTTTCATTACTTTGCAAAGGTTGAATGCTGAAGCGCAAATGAAAGCGCTTCAAAGTGAAAAAATCTTTCCCTTCCACTTCATCACAAAGCGCTTGAATTCATTGCGTTCCAAAAAAACGGATTCATGATATAGCCTAGTCAAGTAGACAGAGGAATAATTAAAGATCTCATCGATTTATCCACCCGATCCATAAAGGACGGGGTATTTATTATCTCTTTGACCATTTCTTCTAAACGATGTTGTTTCTTGGCTTCTATTTCATCCCAGTTTTTTTATGCCGATTGGCTTGTGCTCTGGATAATCCGTATATTCGCTTTGCTCAAGCAGCGCTTCTTGGATCTGTCCGCACGTCTTGCCTTGTAGCCTCTTTTGCCCATATTTAATTCTTTGACGATTGGGCTGGCTGACTTTGTTTTGTTGAAATGGTCCTCACAGGCTTGCACTTTTTGCTGCTTTGTATAGTTTGCTTTTCTTCCCATAAAAAAATCCCACCTTGGTAGTTTCACATCGATGGGATGTATTTCAATCCTTCGTGTGTCTACTTTGGTGGGATTAGATCATCAAATCCTTTTTTTCTCTGCTTTAAATCCGATACAGACGGTCGATATACTTGGCCTCCAGCGCCTCATTAAACTCACGTCCGCCATCAATATTCTGTGACTTATACATCGGCGGTGTCACTCCTTTTTCCATCAGGATCTCTGCCGCCCGATAGGTTGCGGCCTGAATCAGCACAGAAGTCGTAATCATCGACATCCCGCAGATCTTGGAATCATACCCTTCCAGATCAATCGCACAATCCCCCTCCGGGGTGCAGTTGTCCAAAATGATATCTGCTACTTCATACAAATTCTTTCCGCACGAATGCTTCGGAGTCAGATGCTTGGATGCTTCCAGCGCTGTAATCGCAATGATTTTTGCCCCCTTTTTCTTACACCCCAGCGCAATATCGATACATAACGGGTTCCGTCCGGAATTCGAGACGACAAATACCACATCTTCTGGCCGAACATCCACCTTCTTCATAAAAATCGTTCCTACATTTTCGACTCCCTCGTATGCCCCGCCAGAGGGTTCGTTCAGCTTTTTGGTTGGGATAAATCCCCCTGCCCGATGAGCAACCTCCATTGCTCCGGCCAAGGAATGGCCACCACCCCAGGCTTGAATGATTCCGCCATCCAAAATGCATTGGGCCATGGCTTGTGCTGCTGCCTCAATATTTTCTTTTTGCGTCTGTTCGATCTCGTCAATTAATTGCCGGACAGTAGGAAATACTTTGTTTTCCATAATCGTTCCTCCTGTCTTTATTTTAATTTTTTTATTCAGCAATTACAATATATTATTGAATTTATTATTCAATAAAAAAGGATGAATTACTCATTCATCCTATAAAAACAGCAGCCAAATGATTCCGACAAAAATTGCCAAAATTACCAAAAGCATTGGAAACAACGTTGTAAATGCTGCAATGATCAAGGCCAGTGTATCTCCTTTTTCAAATTCCATCGTCCGCTTCAAAGCAATCAGCTCTTCTTCCTGTGCCCGGATTTCTTCTTTGCTTCGCATCCACTTCATAAATCCATCTCCGTTTCATCCTGAGTAGGCCTATCATACAAATGACAAGCAACAAAATGTCCTGATTCTACTTCCTGCCATTTTGGAACTTCCTGCTGACAAACAGCCATGCATCGACTGCAACGGATATGAAACTTGCATCCACGTGGCGGATTGACAGGACTTGGAACATCTCCTTCAAGAGGAGTCAGCGCTGATCGTTTCTTGACATCCGTCGTTGGAATTGCTGCCAGCAGTGCCTGTGTATACGGATGCAGCGGATGCGCAAAAATCTTTTCTGTTTCACTTAATTCTACCAGATTTCCAAGATACATGACACCAATCCGATCACTGATATATTTGACTACCCCTAAATCATGCGAGATAAACAGATAGGTAAAGCCCTGTTCCTCACGCAGATCTTTTAAAAGGTTGATGATCTGAGACTGAATCGAAACATCCAAGGCACTGACTGCTTCATCACAAACGACAAATTTTGGATGGAGCGCCAGCGCTCGGGCAATCCCAATCCGTTGCCGCTGGCCGCCGGAAAATTCATGCGGATAACGATGGATCATATATCCCTGCAAACCGCATTTCTCCATCACTTCTACAATGTAGTCTGTTAGTTTTTGACTTCCCTCTTTATAATAGCCATGGGTCACCAACGCCTCTCCGATCAGCTGACCGATCGTCATCCGTGGATTCAAAGAAGAATAGGGATCCTGAAAAATAATCTGCAGATCGGTCCGCAGCAACCGCATTTCCTCGTCGGTCAACCGAGCCAAATCGATCCCGGTATCCCGGCGAGCTTCAAGGCGTTCAAATTTTTTATGCGTTTTTAACGGTTCTTTTAATGCATCGATTTCTTTTTGAACGCCTTCAAGCTGTTTCGTTAATTCAGCGATTTCACGCCTTAACTGCTCCAGCTGTTCTTTTTCTTTCCCCAGCCGGGAAGCTTTCACGGCCTGATCCTGTTCATCCGCATCGATGTGCACTTCCAAAAGGGCCGCCTTTCGCTGAAGATGAATCATTTTCCCCTTCACGGTATACCAGCGGCTCATCACTTCGCTGGCCTGATTCAAGTCTTCACACAGCGTCAGGGAACCGAAGATCTTGACCGTAGTATCAAAATATTCATCAATTTTGGCATCGATCTTATCAAAATCACGCTGTGCCTTGATTCGTTCTTTCTCTGTCTTTGCTTGATTCAAGCGGGTCTTGCATTGACGGCGAATTTCCCTGTTTTTTTCCAGATTTGTCACATCAGCCTTCAAATTACGAATCGTTTTCAAGACATATTTTGGTGCGACATCCTCCAAAGAACGTCCGTAATAAAAGGTCGCTCCACCGGTTTGCGGATACAGCTGAAGCAATGTTCTGCCCAGTGTCGATTTTCCGCATCCGCTTTCTCCAACCAGTCCAACCGTTTCCCCTTCATAAATATCCAGCGTAATACCATCGTTGGCTCGGACATATTGCTGCTCCTGAAAAGGAGTTGTCTTTTTGACCGGAAAATATTTTTTCAGCTTCTTTACCCGAAGCAAGACTCCCTCATTCTTGGCCATCGTTTCTCACTCCCTTCTTTGGATAGAAACAGCGGATCTTTTGTCCTTCCTTCACCGTGGTTAAAGCAGGATGTTCATTTCGGCAGCGTTCTGTAGCATATTTGCAGCGCGGGGCAAATTTGCATCCTGCCGGAAGGTTCAATGGATGCGGGACGGATCCTGGGATTGGTTCCAGACGAGCTTTAACAGCATCCTCCAGACGTGGGATCGAAACCAGCAGGCCTTCCGTATACGGATGGGAATACTCACTCTCCGGAGTAAAAATCGTATCTACATCCGCCTGTTCAACAATTTCTCCACAATACATCACTGCCACATCATCCGCCATTTGATTGATGACCCCCAGATCATGGGTGATAAAAATAATTGCCGTGTTCTTTTCTCGTTTTAGATCGTTCATTAGTTTCAGAATTTGTGCCTGAATTGTTACATCCAGGGCCGTTGTTGGTTCATCGGCAATCAGAATATCCGGCTGACAAGCCAACGCCATCGCAATCATGACCCGCTGACGCATTCCTCCGGAAAGCTGATGCGGATAATTATCCACGATCTTTTCCGGGCGTGGGATCTTGACATCCCGAAGCAGTTCGATTGCTTTCTTTCGAGCTTCTTTTTTGCTGACATTCTGATGCAGGATCAGCGTTTCCGCAACCTGATCTCCAATCTTAAAAACCGGATTCAGCGAAGTCATCGGTTCCTGGAAAATCATCGAAATGTTATTTCCCCGGATCTTCATCATCGTCTTCTCATCCGCCTTAGCCAAATCCAGCTCTCCTTTATACAGAATCTGACCGCTCTCAATTTCTCCCGGATAATCCAGCAAATGAAGGATGCTCATCGAGGTAACCGATTTTCCAGAACCAGACTCTCCGACAATTCCCAGCGTCTTTCCACGTTTAACCTGAAAATCCACACCGTTGACTGCTTTAACGACCCCTTTTTCAGTTCGGAAATACGTATGCAGATCACGAACATCCAAAATCACTTCATGATTGCTCATGCTGTTACCTCCGCGGTTTCTTTCTTCATCGCTTTCTTTTTCTTCTTTTCACTTTTTTGAGTTCGAAAACGAACTTCGGCTTTTGGATCGACGGCATCCCGCAAACCTTCACCAATCAAATTGATGCTCATGATCATCAAGAACAGAAGAATTCCCGGAAAGATCCACAGCCACCAATAGTTTTTCATGACCGTTGAGCTGCTGGCCTTTGACAGTAATCCGCCCCATGTCGCCAGCGGCTCGTTAACTGACAAGCCCAGATAAGCCAAGGTCGATTCAGAAAGAATCGCATTCGCAAACGTCGTTGTTGCATTGACAATGATATAAGCCACCGTATTCGGAATCAAATGCCGCAGGATCTGCTTGGAATTTTTGATTCCCAGCGCCCGGCAAGCCAACATAAATTCCTGCTCCCGCAATGATAAAATTTGCCCGCGGATCATCCTGGCCAATCCGGTCCAGCGCAAAATGCCAATGATAAAGACCATGACGTATAATCGCTGCTGATCAGGAACATTCATGAACAAAACAGAGACCGTAATCGCCAGCGGAATGAATGGAAAAGACGAAACAATTTCCGTGATCCGCATCAGCACCATGTCTACCTTTCCGCCATAAAAGCCGGAAATTCCACCTACTAATACACCCAAAGAAACTGCGATCAAGGTAGCGATGGCCCCAACCTGCAAGGAGATGAATCCGCCCAACAGAACTCGCGGGAAATAATTGCGGCCACTGCGATCCGTGCCAAACGGATAACTCAAACTTGGTGCCTCATAACTTAATTTTGTATTGATATTGGCCAGATCATAATTTGTCACTTCTACATAAA
>CALVGQ010000092.1 GCA_944327135.1 uncultured Erysipelotrichaceae bacterium
GTCCTCCTATTGTGTAAGTTATTTATAAGCTGGCAGGCTCATAAATAGTCTAGCACAATAGGATTTAATCATCGCTAAAGCTTTATTGAACCACGTCACTATGACGTGGTTTTCTAATACAAAAAAAGAAGCGCCCCGCGCTTCTTAGCTTTGTTGAAGCTTTTCCAATTTTCGCTGTAAGGTCTCAAGAATAAACTGACGGCTTTTCTGAGCAATCCGTGTACTATTCTCCCAATGCAGATAATGCGGTCCTTCCAAAACTACCAATTCCGCATTCAAAAGGTCAGAAAGCTGCTTCTCATGCAGTTCTTTCCACCATCCCCGAGTTCTTTCACAAGTTGCTGAAGACAAAAAGTACAAGACCGGCATGGTCTTCGGATAGCTCAACAAACAAGCCATCCGGAAATTTTCCGGAATCTGCCTAGCCTCTTCGTCCCAAACCGGATTGGACTGATCATCCAGAGTTCTCCATCGAATCTGCTGCAGGTCTTCCTTGTCATATGCAGAAGTATTGGGACTGATCGTTCCAGGCCGCATCCAATCCATTAGGCGAAGTAATCCCATTTTTTTCAATGGTTTCATGATCCGGTTTTCCACTGATGAATCGACATAATTGATTTGTTCCGGCACACTAGGATCAATGCCGATGACTCCCTGCACCTCTTTTGGATAACGCTGAACATAAGCCAAGGCATAAACCCCAGAAATTGAATGCGGCATCAGCCAATACTGGTACAAATTCATCCGCTGAAGCACTTCATGAATTTCTTCTGTAATTCGATCAAGCGTCCTGCTTCGACGGGTTGAATCACTGCACCCATATCCCAGATACTCCACGGTAATGACCTTGGCAAACCGACTTAGCTCCTGTGCCAGCGGTTTAAAATCCAAGATAGGCGCAGCGGTCCCATAGCCGCTAAGCAGAACAATCACCGGTCCTTTTTCTCCAGCAATTGCTACATTCATCCCGCCGTACTGGGTTTCAACCTTGAAACCATAAGGGCGTATCGATTCCTTTTCTTTTTTAGTCATCACTCGATTAACCGCCGCTGAAGCAGCCAAGGATCCGGCTGTAAATAAAACCGTCTTCTTAAGCAGCTGTTTTCCTTTTCCTGCCATTTCTTCACCTGCTTTCTGCATTTATTATACACTGAATTGAAGACCTCTTGCAGATTTTATTTTTTTCTGCATAAAACAGCGATTCCGTTTTAGTTTGATTTTTGAAAATGTTCTTTTTTTGAATAATCTTTGACAATCAATGGCGGCAATGGTATGATGAATCTGTATTTGAGCTAGACTATAATTTCTCCCAGTAACAGAAATTGTATTATCTTTAGCGCAATTTCTGAATACAGGGAGTTTTTTATTAGCTAAGATACAGTGTTGGAGGTATAAAGAATGAACACAGGAAAAGTTAAATGGTTCAACGCAGAGAAAGGATATGGATTCATCACTTCCGATGATGGAACGGATGTGTTTGTACATTTCTCAGCAATTCAGGGCGAAGGTTACAAGACTCTGGACGAAGGTCAGGCTGTCAGCTTTGACGTTACCAACGGAGATCGCGGACCACAGGCCAGCAACGTTGTAAAACTGTAAATTACAGCTAAGAACGCAAAAGAAGAAATCAAGCGATTTCTTCTTTTTTTTCTTTGGAAACAATCAAATAATCATAAGTCTCCGCAATTCCCTTCAAATAATATTGTCGAAAAAAAAGAGAAGGCTTCGCAGGCGCATGAAGCGAGAAAAACGTTTTCTCCTTAACAAACAAAAAAATATCGGATCCTTTTTTCATAGAAGGATTCTGTCTTAAAACCGCATGAGCACACGCTTCATAATCATGATCTTTACGAATCTTTCCCGCTTTAATCTGCCGGTTGACAAACAGTGGAAATTCTGGCGACTTTTCGCGAATCGTCATCAGCCACTGACAGATTTTCTCAAAATCAACATCATGATCAAAGAGATTGATTGCGGTCCACGTAATCCAATGTTTTAACGGGTGATTGCTTAGCACAATCGTTTTCTCTGGCTCCAGATGTTTAGCATGGCACCATGTTAAAAGGGCATTTTCTTCCATCTTTGTAATCAAAAAATAACAATCAGCCGCTTTTTTTTGATAATAATGAGAGGGAGTATACTCAATTTGATTGTGGGCCGTTGTTTTCAGCATTCTTGTAATCAAATAATGGTCTTTGCATGTTTCAAAATTAATCACATGAATATTCATTGTTGCTTCTGTTCCTCCTGATTTTATCCTATGATAAAAAAACGGTAATCAGAACCAGAGTCAGGATTTTTTAAATTTCCATCAGACCTCAGAAGATCTTATTAGAGGATCCTACTTCTTGAAAGATTCAAGTTTCTTTCCATGATCTTCTCAAAATGCAGACCAGAGCAAGGTTTTTTTAAATTAGGGCTTGATTTTTAGCTTGAATTAGTGTTAAATAAAAAAGTACCAATTGCGGATGTGGTGGAATTGGCAGACACGTATGATTCAGGTTCATATGCCCATAAAGCATGCAGGTTCAAGTCCTGTCATCCGCACCATTGAAATCAAAAAGTCCTCATTGAGGACTTTTTTCTTTTCCATACGTTACTGCAGAAAAATCTTAAAATACAGACTTCTTTTTTTGATCAACAAGTCATTTAAATCAAGATCAAAATTCCGCGATTGAACCCCTCAAACGGTTGATCATCCAAGCTGTCATAAATTAGCTCCAGCTTTTCATCCAGACAAATGATTCGGCGATTGAGCGGAATTTCTGGTAAAACAGACAATTTTTCCGTCACTTTATAAACTTGATTTTCTGTTTGATCTAGAAAGCCTTGGTGCTGATACTCCTCAACATCCTCTTCTGACAAATAGCGATAAGAAGCAACCTCCACATATTCTTTTCCATCCACGATCTCAAAAAATGGATCGATCGCATCCCGGCTGCCATTGTAAGGTGTGTCTAAACAAGCATGTCCAACCTGATCATCGATTGGCGCAAAAGGCATTTCCATCAATCCGCTGATAAATCCATTCGCCTTACGGTGATGAACTGAAATCTTCATCAGTCCTTCTGCTCCGTCCACGGCTTTTAAAGTAAATGCCGCCAGCAGATCCCCTACAGTCAAATCATAGGGGCTGATATTCACCGCAATGTAGCGGCGGCCAAGCCGTTTTTCCCAAACAGGACTCAGCGGTTGAACCGGACAAGCCTTCATCGCAATCGGCATCGTTTTTCCCCGAACCTCTTTCATCATATACCAGCGAGACTGCTGCTCAGTAAAAAACCAGGCCTCGCCTTTTTCGTTCACCCAACGATCCTGTTCCGCACTCAACAGTTCCTGCAGTTCCCAATCTCCTTCCTGGTTTTCCTTAGAAAGGATCAAAGTAAATCCATGCTGCTCAGCCCGCAAGGCGCCCGTCGGCTGCAGATACAGCCCGTCAGCCGGTGTTGATTTCGAAATCGAAAATCGGCTGATATTTTTCCCCTGCTGCAGCATCCAGGTCGCAAACAAACGCAAAATTGCAGCCTGAACATCTATCTTGCAATCATGGGTCTGAGAAATCGCGAGGACCGCTTCATACTTCGGAATCACGATCAGCTTAGAAGTAAAGGTCATGCTGTTGCCGCCCTTAACCAAAACGTGATCACCCAGATCATAGTCCGGATCCTGGAAACAAACCGTATCCCATCCCAGACCATATTCCAAGCTGGCTTTGTCTTCTGGCAAAAAGCTGACTCCCCATTTTTGATTCATGCATGCTTTGGCCGTTTCGCTAAGAACGGCATTTTTTTCTAGGAAAAGCTGACCGAAGCGACACAAATCGCTCATCGTCGTCGTGATTCCAGCTGCTCCTTGAACCATCAGCCGCTCTTTAGGCTTTTTCCCTTCACTGACTAAAGGATGATCCGGATTCAGTGTTGATGCAAGACGGGTGGAACTGGCTTGAATCGGATCAGTGATCCATTTCTGGATATATTCTTCATAACGCATCCCGCTTGCCTTGGCCACAACCATTTCCGCTAATGTAAATCCGTCATTGCAATAAACACTGTACGCTCCGGGATCAGCCTTAAGATGACTTTTCGCCAGATAAGCCAGTGTTTCCTGATAAAAATCCACTTTCCCCACTTCCGTCAGATGAAAATGCTTCCATTGTGTCCCCGGAAGCCCGCTGGTATGATCCAGACACATTCGGATCGTAATCTGCTGATAGCGCTCATCCGGCATCCAAAACTCCGGAAGCCAGTCGGCCACAGTATCATTCAAGGACAGTTTTCCTTGCTCCTGCAGCTGCAAAACCGCCACAGTGCAGTAAATCTTGGAAATGGAAGCCACATTAAACGTACAGTCTGGAGTCAGCGGAAGATTCTGCCGCTGATCAATCACTCCCAGCGCGTCTTTCACAACGATTTCTCCCTTTACCTGGATCGCATACGAAACCGCTGTCCCCTTCGGCGCTTTCATTAAGGCTAAAAGACGTGTGCATTCTTGATTTTCTACTCTCATTAAAACCTCTTCCTTTTTTCTAATTTTATCACGAATCGAATTCGTGGTCATGCCTTCCTTCTTAAAAAAAAGAAACCCGTTAAGGTTTCCTTTCATCTTTAATAGTTTTCTTTTTTCACTTCAAAGAATGCTTTGCTGTAACCGCACAGCGGGCAAACTCCCGGAGCCTGTTCTCCAGTATGTTCATGACCACAGATCTCACAGATCCAGGTTACTTTTTCTTCCTTCTTGAAGACCTTTTCTTCTTTTACATTTTCCAGAAGTTTCAAATAACGTTCTTCATGGTTCTTCTCGATTTTCGCCACCAATTCCATCTGAGCCGCAATTTTCGTGAATCCTTCTTCGCGGGCTACTCGAGCAAATTCGGCATACATATCGGTCCATTCATAATTTTCTCCTGCCGCCGCAGCCACCAGATTCTCTGCAGTAGTCGGCATTTCTCCGCCCTGAAGATGTTTGAACCACAGATATGCATGCTCCTGCTCATTTCGCGCAGTTTCCTCAAAAATTGCCGCAATCTGCTGCATTCCTTCTTCGCGGGCTTTCATCGCAAAATAAGTATACTTGTTCCGTGCCTGGCTTTCACCGGCAAATGCAGCCATTAAGTTTTGTTCGGTTCTTGATCCTTTTAATTCCATTGTAATTTTCCTCCTTCTCACATCAATTCTTTACAATGTTGGCAAATGCCCTCAAAAATCGTTTGATGACTCTCCACGATCGCTCCGGTCATCCGTTCAATCTGCCGATCCAGCGTCTCGCTATAATCCAGCGGAAGATCTCTATAGCTTCCGCAAATTCGGCAATGAAAGTGATGATGCGGGATTCCGTTGCCATCATAAATATACCCCTGATCCTGATCCCTTATACGCAGAATTTTTTTCTGGGCAGCCAGACGATTCAGCTGTCGATACACCGTTGCAATTCCGATGGAAGCATCGATTTTCTTGGCTTTTTCCCAAACCTCTTCTGCAGTCATATGGTTTCCTGCACCCTGGATCAGCGCATAGATCCTCTCCTGATATTTTGAAGCCCGGTTTCGCATGATATCCCTTCCTTAAATGATAACCATTATCATTTAATCACACTTTTTTCTTTTTGACAACCCTTTTTCCCTATCTTTTATCTGATACATTGCTGAATCAGGAATTCGGTCAAAGACCTAGCACTGCTCGATAAATAATGATCTTTCCGACGGATCAGCACGATATTCCAAGTCAGTTCTGTTTCCTCAAAGGGAATCACGGCCAGTTCTTCCTCAATTTTAGGATGGTGATAATACATCGTTCCAATGCCCACCCCCTGATGATCCTGAACCATCTGTTTCCAAGCCACTTCATTAGGAGACTGCAAAGCATATGTCAAATGAAGATTTTGTTTCTTTGCACATTCATCCACCGTCTCAAAAATCTTAAAAATACGATTTTTGGTAATCAGCGGATAAAGACTGCATTCCTTTAAAGTCAGGGTAGAATGCTGGGCCAGCGGATGATCCAGCGGAACAACGGCGCAAAGCTGATATGATTCCAATAAACTGCTTTCCAATAACTCCGGATGCTGCGGCCAGTTAATAGACAGCCCCAGATCGCATTCTTCCTGTTCAATATACTGTTCTGCGAAGAAATCCGGCAGCTCAATAAATTCCAATTCGATCTCAGGATGCTGTTTTTTAAACAAGTCAAAATGTCGCTGAAAGCTTCCTTGCAAAATCCCATGACTGCAGGAGATCCTAAGCTTGCCATTTTCCTGACTGGCCACATTTTTCAGGCGTTCTTCCATTTTCGTCATTTCCGTCAAAAGAACTGAAACTTCCTGATATAAAACTTTCCCAAAAGTCGTCAGCTGCAATTTACCCTGTTCTCGAAAAAAGATTTCCGTATTCAATTCCCGCGCCAGATTCCGCATTGATTTGCTCAAAGCCTGCGGTGTAATATAAAGGGTCCGCGCAGCAGACGGTAGATTCAGCTGTTCTGACAATTCTTTAAAATAAATCATTTGTCGAAGTTCCATGTTCACTCACTCCTATTTATTATCAGTGAATCATTCTATTCTCCACTTGTCAAGCCTGGATGAAACTCAAAGTTTCAACCTTGAAGAAAACAGTTGATTGTATGTGAAAATGAAATCAAATAAAATAAGGGCAGTCATTCAAATAGGAATGCAGGAGGAAAAAAGATGAAAAAAGTCTGGAAGCTTCTTCTCTGTGGGGCCTTATTAAGTACCATGGCCAGCTGCGGTCAAAAAGAAGCTACAAACGGTCTCTACACTCCGGGCACTTACACCGGAGAAGCACAGGGCTACGGCGGAACCGTTACCGTAACCTTGACCACCGATGCTTCCTCGATTACTGACGTCAAGGTAACCGGCGAACATGAGACTCCTTCTGTTGGTCAAGCGGCCCTGGAAACCCTTGCCGAACAGATCAAAACTGCCGGAAGTGCTGAAATTGACGGGGTCAGCGGAGCAACCGCAACCTCCAACGGAATCAAAGCAGCAGCCAAGCAAGCCTTGGATCAAGCTATGGGCAAGGATGAGCAGGAAAAAACAGCACTGACTGATGGAACTTATTCGGTACAAAGCACAGGCTATAGCTGGACCGGCATGATTCATGCTGATGTAACCATCCAAGACAATGCAATTACATCGATTGCCATCACGGAAGAACATGACAGCGAAACTGGAGAAATGGCTGCAACCGCCTTTGACACCCTGATACCGCGTCTGATTGAAAATCAGAGTTTAGCGACCGATGCCATCAGCGGAGCCACTGCGACTTCCAATGCCATCAAAGACTGTGTCAGTCAGGCAATCGAAT
>CALVGQ010000093.1 GCA_944327135.1 uncultured Erysipelotrichaceae bacterium
AGCAGGCAGAAGAGGGAAAGGCATTGGTTCAGGCGGGGAAAGTAAGCTTATCTCCTTCGGATTCGGGATTGAAGCTGCATATCCTGGTGAGCGTGCAGACCGAACAGGATACGGCTTCGGTGGAAATCCGGGGGACCCATACGCATGTGGCTAAAATCGTTCAAAATGGCAAAACCCTTTTTCACGATCAAGATTTGAAGAATCAAGGCGAAGGGCATGAGTGCTTTGACTTTACTCTGCGAGATATCTATGATTACTGCATGGAGTGTGAGCTAAATGAGCTGGATCTGATCCGGGAGGCGATCCGCTGTAACTGGGCGGTAGCAGAAGAAGGCATGCGTCATCCATACGGGCTGCAGGTAGGCCGGACGCTTCGTAAAAATATTGAAAGCAAGCGGATCGGAAATGATCTGGTAAGCAGCGCAATGATGATGGCCGCAGCGGCTTCCGATGCGCGGATGGCAGGCTCTTCGATGACGGTGATTACCAATTCCGGAAGCGGAAATCAGGGAATTGCCGCAACTGTGCCAATCGTTGCCATGGTACGTAAAATGGGGATCCAGGACGAAGAAAAGCTGGTTCGAGCAGTGGCTTTAAGCAATTTGATTACGATTTATATCAAATCTAAGTTTGGCGTTTTGTCTGCCCTGTGCGGAGCGGTGGTGGCGGCAACCGGCAGCAGCTGTGCGATGGTTTGGCTGATGGGGGGAACTTTCGCACAAATGGAAAGTGCCATTCATAATGTGCTGGGCAATGTCGCCGGAATGGTTTGTGATGGAGCGAAATCCAGCTGTGCTTTAAAGATTTCTTCGTGTACCAACGCGGCGTTCCAGGCGGCCTTGCTGGCGATGGATGATCTGCGGATCCGTAAGGACGAAGGCATCGTGGAAAATCTTTCAGAATACACGATCGATAACTTTGCGGCTTTGGGCAATCAGTGTTCAGACAAGATCGACCGGCTGGTGCTGGATATGATCATTCATAAAAAAGCATAAAAAAGACGGTGATTGAAGCAAACCTTGAAGTTTGGATTTCCAAGCTAAGGAGGCGGCTTCATATCCCGTCTTTTTTACTAAGTTGCTCCTAATTTTCTGCTTAATTGAAAAAAGTCTTAATCCATCGGGGTCAGGGCAATAAACTGATCGATGGACTGCTTGATGATTTCCAAAGAAGCGATCCAGAAATCCTCCTGAGTGAGATCGATTCCGGCCATTGCCGCGACTTCTTCACAGGAAGAAATTGTCGTTGCGTTCAACAATCGGTTGTACTGATCCACAAATCGGCTTCCTTCTTTTAGAAACTGAGCATAGAGTCCTTTGGCAAACAGACAGCCAAAGGCATATGGGAAATTGTAAAAATTGAGTCCGGCACTGTAATAGTGGCTTTTGCAGATCCACATATACGGGTGAAGCTTTTCATGATCCAATCCATCGCCATAAGCGGTTTTCTGTGCGCGAAGCATGATTTCTTCCAGCTGAGCGCTGAACAGAAATTCGCTTTTGCGTTTTTCCACGACTTCACTTTCAAACAGATAACGGGAATAGATATCACAAATGACCTGGGTGATGTCCTGCAGCATGCTTTCGATCAGCATAGCTCTTTCCTGATCGTCAGCGGCATCCCGGATAGCGGCGTTCATGATGATCGTTTCATTGAAGGTGGAGGCCGTTTCGGCTACCGGCATGGTATAGCGGGTATTGAGAATCGAATGATCCTGAATACGGCTTCCATGATAGGCGTGTCCCAGCTCATGGGCGAGGGTGACGACATCACTTAACGATCCGTCAAAGTTGGTCAATACACGGCTTTGCTTCAGATATGGCAGGTTGCTGCAGAAGGCGCCGCCGACTTTGCCCTTGCGCGGATAAAAGTCGATCCACTGCTCATCGTAGGCCCGATTGACGATAGCGGAAACTTCCGAAGAGAAGGAATCAAAGTTTTTGACCAGATATTCGCGGGCTTCTTCGATCGTGAACGTACGGGAGTGGTCGCATTGCAGGGTTGCGAACAGATCATAAAACGGGAGACCGTTTTCATAGTGAAGCAATGCAGCTTTATGCCGCAGATAGCGATGAAATTCCGGCAGATATTTTTTCATGGCGGAAAGCATGGCCTCGAGCGTTTTTCGGCTTAACCGGGATTGGACCAGAGTCATTTCGAGAACGGAATCATACCCGCGCATTGCGGCAACGACATTGGCTTCTCCTTTGATGGAATTGAGGGCAAACGCAATGGCGTCCTTGATTTTGTCATAACCGGCCAGCTCCGCTTCATAGGCGGCTTTGCGGATGGCTGGATCTGGGCTGTAGGCCAAGTTGCGGATGCTGGAGAGAGTCTCGGTTTTTCCTTGGAATGGGATTTCCAGGGTACTGGTCAGATAGCTTTGCAGATTGTCCCAGGCATCGGAGCCGTTGAGTTCCATTTTGCTGAGTGTTTCTTCGACCTCATCGCTTAAAAGATAGCGTGAACGGTCCTTGATTTCCTGCAGGTAAAAGCGATGCTGCTGGATGAGCGGATCCTCCTGGGCCGCTTTTTCCAAATCGATCGAGGCCAAGGCCTTGTTTAGCTGAGTTAGCGGTTTGGCAGCCGTAGCGCTGAGGGCGCTGATCCGATCCCGCCAGCCGACGGTTTCTGTGTCGGTGGTATCGGTACTGGAACGCAATGAAAGGTATGTTCCGACTTTTCTTGATACCAGCTGAAAGCGGGAAAGCAGCTCCAAGATCGCATGGCCCTGTTCAATGGTAATGGTTGGCGGCAGCTGGCTGGCCAGCGTGCTCATCTGCTGGATCAGCGTTTTGATCTGAGCGGTGTCTTGTTGGAATTTTGGACTGGTATAACCGGTGTATAAAGCATCAAGATTCCATTGTGTCATGGATTAAGCTCCCTTCTTTTTTTGAAAATAGACAAGATTAGTATACCAAGCAGCAGGCCAAAAATATACCCACTTGTATCGATCAGCATATCTTTTATTTCGCAGCTGCGTCCGTTTGAAAACCGCTGGATATTCTCGTCGATGACTGGAACAAGCAGAAATATAACCGGTGTGATCTTCTGCCATGGCGGCGGATCCAGCTTCCAGGCGGAAAAGACCAGCAAACCTAACAGGGCGTATTCGCTGAAATGGGCTAATTTGCGTATAAGATGCTCCACTTCTTCCAATGAAAGGGGCAGATGCAAAAAACGTTGGATGGCTTCGGCCAAAGGATTGCTTAAATTGCTGGATGCTGCTGCATCCAGTGAAGAGTTATAAAAAATCAAGGCTATCAGCAGAAATACAGGCAGCCAGCTGAGTTTTTTCATCATTTCTCACCTCTTTTCTCAATATTATAAGCGAAATGGGGGTAGTTTAAAAGAAGACAGTTCGCTATAATATTTGTCGTGAGGGTCATTATGAAGAAAACAGTTCGTGATATTTTCATTATATTTTTGGGGAACTTTCTTTTAGCGCTGAGTGTCAGCGTATTTATCTTGCCATTTGATATTTTATCAGGCGGAGTGGCTGGAATTGCGATTGCGCTGAAACCGATTTTTCACTTGCCGGAAGTAGCGGTCATCAACGGTCTGGTGTTTGGAATGTTTTTAATTGGTTCTTTTTTTCTGGGTAAGAAATTTGCGGTCAAAACGGTAATTTCATCCGTTATTTATCCGGTTTTTATCAGTTTGTTTTCAATGCTTGAACTGGATCTGGAATTAAGCCCGATCTTGGCTTCGCTGTATGGCGGTTTATTGGCAGGGCTTGGAATTGGACTGGTGCTGCGAGTAGGAGCAAGTACCGGGGGAATGGATATTCCGCCATTGATTCTTAACAAGCTCACCGGAATCGAGACCAGCAAGTTTGTTATGGTAATCGATGGACTGACCGTATTGTTGGGGTTATTCAGTTATGGCCTGGAAGCAGTGCTGGTGGGGCTGATTTCGGTGGCAGCGACTTCCTGGATCATTGATAAGACTCTGACTTTCGGTGGCTCCAGTGCCAAGGCGATCCAAATTATTTCTGATCAGTGGGAGGTCATCAATGAACGGCTGATGCGGGACTTGGATCGCGGGACGACTCTGTTTGAAGCCAAGGGAGGATATACGCAGGACGAAAAACGACTGATTCTGGTGGTCATTGATAAGAAGCAGTATCCCAAGCTGCTGGAGATCGTGAATGCGATCGATCCGAGGGCATTTATGATCACTACGGAGACTCAGGATGTTCATGGAGAAGGATTCAAGCTGGAATTTCGTGTTTAGATCCCACAGGGATCTTTTCTTTTTTTTAGAAAAAGACTACTTAAGACGAAAAATAAGAAACTGTAAGGTTTCCCAACATTTTCATATCGTTGCGGGAATGAGCTGTGTTATAATAGCGAAGAATGGGAGATGATACAATGCTGCAGTTAAAAGGCGTAAGCAAGACTTACAAAAATGGAGTTAACGCGCTTTATGACATCAATCTATATGTCAATCAGGGCGAGTTTGTTTATATCATTGGCCCGACCGGTTCCGGAAAATCGACGCTGATCAAGCTTCTGGACGGAGAAGAAATCCCGACAAAAGGAGTTGTGGATGTTTTAGGGATCAATGTAGGAAAATTAAAGCATTCTAAAGTGCCGCTTTATCGCCGTAATATCGGCGTGGTATTTCAGGAGTATCGGCTTTTGGAAAGAAAAACGGTGTTTGAGAACATTGCTTTTGCACTGGAAGTCATCAATATGCCGACTGTCCAGATCCGTAAACGGGTCCGGGAAGTGATGAATCTGGTTGGACTGGATGATAAAGGCCATTCTTTTCCAGGTGAGCTTTCCGGTGGTCAGCAGCAGCGGGTGGCGATTGCCCGGGCGATTGCCAACAAGCCGAAAATTTTGATTGCTGATGAGCCAACTGGAAATCTGGATCCAGGAAAATCCGATGAAATTATGAGTTTATTGGAAAAGATCAATCGTGAGGAAGGAACGACTATTTTAATGGTGACTCACGATATTACGCTTGTCAACAAGCACCGCAAACGAACGATCGCGCTGGAAGCGGGTCATATTGTCGCGGATATGCCGGAAGGAGGCTATTTCGCCCATGTTTAGACGATTTATACGCCACATTAAAGAAGGTTTTTATGGAATAGCCAGGCATGGTGCCATGGCGGTTTCCAGTGCCTCGGCCGTTACGATTACTTTGTGCCTGATGAGCGTCTTCTTTATTTTTTCGATTAATCTGGATACGATTACTGAATCGATCGAGGATACGGTTCAGATTTCGGTCAAGATCGATTTTGAGCATGAAAGCTCTGAACAGCTCAATGAGATCAATCGTCAGATCAAAGCGATCGACGGAGTCAGCAACACCACCTTCTATACCAAGGAAGA
>CALVGQ010000094.1 GCA_944327135.1 uncultured Erysipelotrichaceae bacterium
AAAACCCTGTATATTGTGCTTTTATATAAGCTGAACCATGAGATTTTCTATTCATATGAACATCTTCACTCGCTATATTATAAAATCTGTGAAGAATATAATGAAAAATCTCCAGAGCCGTTGATAAAACTTCGTTTGAGTTATAACCTCATTGGTGGCTTTTACTTAAAGAGAGGGAAATACATTCGCGCTGAACAGGCTTTTGTAAGCGCAGTTAATGCACCGTTTCCAGCCAATGTAGATGAAATCCTTTCAATAGCGCAGGTGAAGAGCAATCTTCTCATGGTTTATTACGTAGAGAATGACATGCCGAAGGCGTCACCTCTAATTTTAGAACTGTTGGAGTTGATTGAGAAGGATGGTGGCGGAATTGAGGAAAAAGACCAATATAGAATACTTACTATGTATAACAGCCTGGTAAGCCAGGCGTTTCTTGAAATTGACAAGGAGGAAGTAGATTTTCTTATCTCTGAATTGGATGAGATTGGATGCCAAATAAAAACACCTAATGAAAATTGCAAGAACGCTTACCCCGAAAAAGTGATTTTCTTTGTCACAGGAGTACAATTGCTTCTTCAAAATGATGATCTGACCTCGAGACAATGTAATGATTATTGTGATGGTTTGGCGATTGTTGATAACACTGGGATTGAGCAACTGGAACAGGGGCAAAGGATAGTTTTATGGCTGATTCTTTCCATATTGGCATGGGAAGTAAATCGGTCTGACTTGGCAGAGTGCACTATCCTTAAAGCAGCAAGAGAATGCTGGAATTCAGTAATCCCATTAAGCACAAAGGCATCTGTTTTTCAGACAGCCGCCAGTATTTTGGGAAAGTGCGGAAAGGAGCAAGAGGCACTAAAATATTTAAACCATGCGCTTCTGCAAATACGTGAGGTTTGGCACTCATACTTGTGCTACTCAAACGACAACAGGTTGTTGCAGATCCTCTCACCTACGCAGCTACTGTTTACCTGTAGCTATGCAATTATGCGGACAATTGAGAAGAATACCTGGAAATTATATGAGAGAGTTATAAACTATAAGGCGCTTGCTTCTTTGGCAGGAAAAGAACGTAATCGAATATTAAATTCAGGATATGTTGACGCAGGGTTAATCGGAAAGATTAAATCCATCCAAGATCGCTTGGCTGCGATAGAAACCGAAGGTATTTTTTTTTTTTATAGCAATGAATATGACATGGAGAAAGAGAACCTTAGAGTGCTGGAGGCTGAGTTCGCAGCACGATTTCCAGAAAGGGTTCAAACCAAAGATATTACTGTAAGAGAATTGAAGAATAAACTGCCCGATAATTCTGTGCTTATCGAATATATCTTGTGTCCGAAAGATTATGGAGTAAAATCAGGAGATACGACAGATGACACACTGGAACTTGATGCTTTTGTAGTGATCAAGAATGATGGACAATGCACTATTAACAGATGTATTCTTCACAATGCAGAGTCAATCATAGACGATGCATCGGAGCTAGTTCAATTAATAGTAAATGAATCGAGAGGTGAACTATCGATAGAACAGATGGAGAAAAAAGAACACTTTAAAAGAAAGCTGTATTCCTCTTTGATTTCTCCTATTTGCTCACTAATTGCCGGCTATAAAAAACTCTTTATAGCTCCTGATGCTGATATTCTGAATCTCCCATTTGATGTTTTGGCAGATGGAAAAGGAGAATTACTTGGGGATTATTTCAACATTGTTGTAATGGAAAGTGGTAGAGACTTTTTATATTCAGATTCTAGTGATTTTGGAAGCGGAAGTTTGATCGTTGGAAATCCCCAATTCGATGTTCCTGAAAAACAAATTCAAAGAGCCGATACAAAAGATCAAGATCGACTAAGATTTGTTGAATTAAAGCCTGATACAATTCTTCAGCTGCCCTTTAGTGAGTTTGAGGCAAGAATGGTTAGTAAATACTGCAAATCCAAGTTTTTAGTTGGAAAGCAAGCAACCCGGTACCAACTTCAAAACGGTATTGGAAAACGCAACATTCATTTGGCGACACATGGATATTTTGATTTGCTTGGAGATACTGATTCAATTTACTCCTCGTGTCTTCTGTTCTCTGGAGTGTGTAATTGGCTCAGAAAGAAAGAATGGGATAGTAATTGTGGCAATGGTATTCTTACTGCTGATGAGATTAGTAGATATGATTATCATAATGTAGAACTTGTTGTCTTATCCTCATGCTTGGGTGGGATGAATGATATTGTAGCTTCAAAAGGATTCCAAGGTTTAATAGGTGGGTTTTCAGCTTCTGGAGTTAAATTTGTTATATCGAACATATGGAATGCCGATGATATGGCAACAGCAATTTTAATGGACGCTTTTTATTATCAATACTGTGTTAAAAAAGTCGCTCCTCCAGTTGCACTAAAGAGAGCAAAGCAGTATTTAAGAACGGTTACAATAGGCGATCTAAAGAGAAGAAATTGGTTTGAATATATTTTGCGGGGGAATATCCTCAATTCCAATATGAAGTTGAGGGTTTCCTCTTACGTCAATAAAAATGAAAGATTTCGCCCATTCAAAAATGAAATTTACTGGTCAGGCTTTACTTGCTTTCGCTGCAATTAGGAGGTGCATTGATGGAACAGAAAAAGTACATAAATAGTTTGCTGGACAAGGCATCTTCTCAAAAGAAAAAGTC
>CALVGQ010000095.1 GCA_944327135.1 uncultured Erysipelotrichaceae bacterium
AGAAGAAGATCAATTAAGCCTGTTTGATCCAAGAGACCCCTTCAACAAAGGGTAGCAAGTAATATTCGCACTTGCTGACAGGCTCTCATATGCACACTTGTGTGCTGCTAGTGAGTTTAGGGCTATGACCGAAAAAGAAAAACTTGCTGTATGATTAAATACTAAAGTTGAATAAGGTTGAGGCAAATAAGTATCTTGAGCACAAAAATTTAAGTCACAGCTTTAGTGAAAGAGTTCTTTTTGAGGAAGTTTTCTTTATGTGTGCAGCAAGGAGAGCATCGAGGTTTGCTAAAGACAGGCGGCAAGGAAAAGAGTGTTGTGAAGTATGGGCAGTGTGTCCAGGAGGGACTAAAACAGGCATTTCAAAAATGGGTCAAGATCGAGCAGGCTGTTTAAAGGGCATATCAAACCTGGTAGAGTGTAAGAAATCAATGCTTTGCTTAAGGGCATAAGCCCTTGCAGGAAATGCTATTATCAGCTTGGCATAAAGATTGACAGGCTTAGTAGCGGTCAAAGGACAAAGGTGCGCCTGAATATCTTGCTTTTGGACAAGCGGGACCATCATCTTGATCAATTAGTTTAACAGGAGCTTTAGCGAGTGTTGAGTATCTGCATAGAATCTTTTGGTTAGTCATGGGGAAAATCCTGTGAGGATCTAATGAAGCAATGCGGGATAGCTGTCAGCATAGTTTAAAGATAGATGGTTGATTTTTCTTGGCTTTGTCGAAGAAAAAAAGATGAATCTTTTAAAAAAATGGATTATACTTATACAACAAGAGGTGAGAATGTGCTACCACGATTAAAAGAAATTGCAGGAATCGGAGTGGTTCCTGTGTTAAAAAGTCAGAATGTGTCAGTGGTTTTAAAAGTAACAGAAATCTTAGCCCGGCAGGCTTTGCCGGCGGTGGAAATTGCCCTTCGCTCTTCTAGCAGCCTGGAATTGGTTCGGCAAATCAAGCAGCAGAATCCAAAGATGATCGTTGGTGTAAGCAATGTGCTGACTGCAGATCAGATCGAAGAAGCTGAAAAAGCAGGAGCGGATTTTATTAGTACCGTTCATGTGAATGCGGCGTTGATTGAAAGCTGTCTGGCCCGCAACCTTCCGGTTGTACCGGAGTGTCCAACGGCAGTGGATATCGAACATGCTCAAGCTCTGGGGTTAGATTGTGTCAAACTGCTGTCGGGAACACCTTTGGCTGATCTGAAGATGGTAAAGGAGCTGAAGGAACGCTACCATGGGATGCATTTTATGATTACGGCTGGAATTGCCCGAAATGAAATCGTTAATTATTTGGATCTGAGCTGTATTGTGGCCTGCTGTACAGCAGGTCAGCTTCGTGAAAAGGATCTGGAAACGGCGGATTTTGATCAGATTGAAAAAGAAGTGGCCAAATTTGTTAAAGAGCTGCTGGGAATGGAATTGGCTCATGTCGGTGTAAATGGTACTTCTGCTCAGGATGCTTTCGGAATTGCCGAACAGTTTGGAACCTTGTTGGAGGAAAATGTTCTTGAAACACCGATTTCTTATTTTGCAGGCGAATCTGTGGAAATAATGAAAAATGGGCGTGGAGTTCATGGACACATTGGCTATCGGGTAAATAATGTAGCACGGGCGATGCATCATTTTCAGCTTCGCGGATATCATTTCGTTCCTCAGACATTTAAGAAAAATGAGGAAGGCGAAATTATTTTTGCATATTTTGAAGAGGAAATTGGAGGCTTCGCTGTCCATTTGAGCCAAAAACAGTAAAAGAATCAAAAACGAAATGGTCTTGCTGAATAGCGAGGTCATTTTTTTTATTTAAATGGGTAAAGGGCGACGGCAGATTTTAATATTAAAAAGCGGCAGCAATGCTGGTGATCAAAGGCGTTTTACTTAAACAAGACAAACTAATCATTTTCATGGCTTTGCATCATATTGAATAAATGCAGAGAAATGAACAGAATTAGGTTGACAGGGAACAAGGGGAAGGCTATATTATATATGAATACATGTTCATATATTGAGAGGATAAGAAGATGGAGACCAAAAATTATCAGTTGGATCAGATTGATTGCGCAAACTGTGCGGCAAAAGTAGAGGAACGTCTAAAGAAAATTGATGGCGTTCATCAACTGAGCTATAAAAAATAATAAAAAAAACTTGTTTTTCAATGTGAGTCAAAAGATACGGAAAGGATTGAAAAAGAAATCCGGACAGTTTTACAGAAAATGGAACCGGATGCGATTTTGTCTGAAACCCCGGAAAAGACTTATCAGGGAATTCAGGAATCCAGTTGCTGTAATTTGTCTTGCGGCTGTGCTCACCATGCAGAGCATAATCATGCTCATGATGCTTGCTGTACAATAGCGTCAACGGAGGCGAAGATTAGCGATCCGGGAAAATATGAGTATCTTCTAGAAGGATTGGATTGTGCCCAATGTGCTGCAAAGCTGGAGGATGAATTAAAGAAAATGCCGGAGCTGGACCGGGTCTCGGTTACTTTTATGAATAAGACGCTGTCTTTTGATACGGATGAGGATCTGGATTATACCGCGGAAAAGGTGCAGAAGGTGATTTCCCGACTGGAACCGGAGGTAAAGATGATACGGAAAGGCTCCTCTTCTAGCTCAAGCCTTCCCAAACAAAAGAAAGACTGGACTTTGCTGCAAATTGGAATAGGAGCTGTTTTTTTCTTGCTGGCGATGTTTCTGCAGGGTCAAAAAACGCTGGCGTTTTTGCTTTTCATGATCAGCTATTTGATCTTGGGACTTGAAATTTTGATTCGTGCGATTCGAAATATCATTAAAGGACAGGTTTTTGACGAAAATTTCTTGATGGCTTTGGCCACAGTGGGAGCAATCCTGATCCAGGAATATCCAGAAGGAGTAGCTGTCATGCTGTTTTATCAGATTGGCGAGTATTTTCAGCGTAAAGCTGTGGAACGAACACGCCAGTCTATTTCGGATTTGATGGATATTCGACCTGATGTTGCATTTGTAGTTCGAGAGGGTAAGATAGTTGCGGTGGATCCGCAGCAGGTTCAGGTTGGAGAACGGATCATCGTGAAAGCAGGAGAAAAAATTCCCCTGGATGGAGTCGTGATTCAGGGGAAAACTGCCTTGGATACTTCAGCTTTGACAGGCGAATCGCAGCCCCGCGAAGTAGAAGAAAGGGACAGCGTCCTGAGCGGTACAATCAATTTAAGCGGTCGAATCGAAATCCAAGTGACCAAACCATTTTCTAACAGCACAGTAGCGAAGATCTTGGATCTGGTAGAAAATGCGAGTGCGAAAAAAGCGCCTACTGAGACATTGATTACGCGGTTTGCCCGGGTTTATACTCCGGTGGTTGTTTTTCTGGCAGTGGCAATCGGTCTTGTTTTGCCGTGGGTTATTCCAGGCGCAGATTTTCGGGAATACTTGTATCGGGCGCTTTCATTTTTAGTGGTTTCCTGCCCTTGTGCTTTGGTGATTTCGGTTCCGCTTTCTTATTTTGCTGGAATTGGCGGTTTGTCTAGCCAAGGTGTATTGGTAAAAGGGAGCAATTACCTGGATGTGCTTCAGCAGGTGGATACGTTTGTGTTTGATAAAACTGGAACCTTGACCGAAGGCCGTTTTGCCGTGGAAAAGGTGATTTCCGATCAGCCCAAGGAATGTTTAAGATTGGCAGCCGAAGTGGAGCGTAATTCCAATCATCCCATTTCTCGCTCGATTTTGGAAGCAGTTAAGGAGCCGCTGTCGGAGGAACCTTTCGATCAGCTGACGGAAATTGCTGGAAGAGGAATCAAGGCTGTTCGTAAGGATCAGACCATTTTGGTAGGCAATTTGAAGCTGATGAAGGAGAATGGGATTGCAGCTTGGCCAGTAAAGGAAACCGGAACCTTAATCTATGTGGCCTGTAATGGAGTGCTTTTGGGAATTATTCTATCCAAGGATCAGTTGAAGGCTGAGGCAAAAGACGTGATTGCCCAGCTTCATAAAGAAAAGAAGCGCTGCCTTTTGCTGACCGGAGATCATCGTGCGGTAGGTCAGGAAGTGGCAGATCAGCTCCAGATGGATGGGGTTTATACGGATCTTTTACCGCAAGACAAGGTGACACAGATGGAACAAATCCTACAGCAGAAGACAGGAAAAGTGGCGTTTGTGGGAGATGGGATTAATGATGCTCCAGTCTTGGCCATCAGCGATGTAGGTTTTGCCATGGGATCTTTGGGATCCGATGCGGCAATTGAAGCCGCGGATATCGTTTTAATGAATGATCGTCCAAGCGGGCTGTTGACTGCAGTCAAAGGAGCTCAGAAGATTCATCGGATCGTGATTGAAAACATTGTGTTTTCCCTTTTCATTAAAATTGGTGTATTATTATTAATAGCTTTCGGAGCTGCGACGATGTGGGAAGCTGTCTTTGCCGATGTGGGAGTGGCGGTGCTTGCGATATTGAATGCTATCCGAGGACTAAAAATTTAAAGAAAAGGAAGAAAACACATGCGAAAATGGTTGGCCTTCGTTTTGACGGTGGTTTTATGGGTGGGGATGATTCCTCAGGCAGAGGCAATTGAGGCGAATAAAGAAGAACTGGAGCTGGATGCGGAAGCGGTTATTTTGATGGATGCGGTTTCTGGAACGGTCTTATATCAGAAAAATGCTTTTGAAAAGGAATATCCGGCTTCAATCACCAAGATCATGACGGTATATTTGGCTTTGGAAAAAGGAACACCGAATCAGCTGCTGACCGCTTCCGATACTGCGATTGATAATTTTGATCGTTCCAGTACGCATATTTGGCTGGATTATGGCGAACAGCTTACGCTATTGGATGCCTGTTATGCTGCTATGCTGCAGAGCGCCAATGATGCGGCTAACGTACTGGCTGAAGGAATTGGCGGGACCCAGGAGAACTTTGCTCTGATGATGAATGAAGCTGCAGCAGCAGCGGGAGCGATGAATACCCATTTTACCAACGCCCACGGTCTGCCTGATGAAAACCATACGACAACGGCTTATGATATGGCCATGATTACCCGTCAGGCTTTGATGAATGAAGAGTTTAGGACCATTTTTGAAACCTATAGCTATACGATGGCGCCAACGAACAAACAAGAAGAATCCAGAGTCTTTGCGACCGGAAATGAAATGATGAAAAAAGGAAAGTATCAATATGAGTATGCTTCCGGGGGCAAGGTGGGCTGGACCGAGGATGCCGGCTATACGATGGTTGCCACAGCTAAGAAAGATGGAATGGAACTGATTGCGGTCGTGATGAAGTGCAGCAGCAAGGATGCGCGGTATGACGATGCCCGTCAGCTGTTTGAATATGGCTTTGAAAATTATAAGACGGTCGTGGTTGCCGCGGCAGATCAGGAACCGTATTCTTATCAGATCAAGAAAAAAGATCAAATTGCGGCAGACTGTGTGTTTACAATGGAAAATGATTTTCGGATTCTGTTGGATGCCGAGGCAATTGAAGATTTGATTCAGGTAGAGGTGGAAGTCCGTAATGAAACGGATCCGGAAACCATTGAAGGGGTTGCCGTATTGACCATGAGCGGTCAGAAAATGGCAGAACAGACGATGAAGGCAGAGATTACTACCTATGATCTTAGCTTCAGGGCGGTGACCTTGCCCAAGATCATGAAAGGGATTGATATTTTTGCGGCAGGAGTATTTATTCTTTTCTTAATTCTGAGCGTGCTTGCTGCAGCAGAGCATAGGCTTGAAAAGAAGAATCACCGCTAGGCGGATTTCAGGGAAAGGATTGAAAGATGAGATTATTTGTTTCTGATTTGGATGGAACATTATATAAGGATGGTCAGCAGCTTTCGGCAGGATGCAATCGAGAAAATCGACAAGCTATTTTGAAATGGATCAAGCATGGCAATGCGTTTGCGATTGCGACAGCACGAGGATTGGATTATTATGAAACACTTTGTGAAGAATTGGGAATTCGGCTTAATTATATTGGAAGTAACGGAGCCCAAATGATTTTTGCGGATGGAGAAATCCTCATTAGGAAGATCAAGGCCCGTTATTTTCTTGAATTGTGTGATTATGTACGCCAGAATGATCTGGATGCGACGGTCATGATGGATTATAAGGGAAGCTGGCTGAACTCCGGTGGGGACCGCTATCCCTTTCGTGGAAAGAAGCAGATATGGCAGTCGTTGAAAAGATCCCGTGCTGCGAGGATGGATGAGATTGATCCCTTTGACGAGGTTGCGAAAATCGGGATGGTCATCCGGCCTGATTTGCGGGATCCCATCAAGGAAAAACTGCGCAAGATCTATCATAAGCAGATGGAGCTGGTCAGCTCTGATTTTGATAATATTGATTTTGGCCCTTATGATTGCAGCAAGGGCCAGGGAGTCATGGAACTGGCAAAGCGATATCATTTAAGAACGACAGAAATTGCCGTTATTGGGGATAGTGAAAATGATATTTCAATGATGCGGAAGGTGCAGAACAGTTATTGCATGAGCCATGCCGAAAAGAATGTGAAAAAAGAAGCAGGCACTGTGGTGGGAAGCGTTGCTGAAGCGATTGATCGAGAATTGGCAAAAAAAGAAGGATGAGTTCTTCTTTTTTTTGATGCTTTATTAAACGACAAGATAAGCAAAAAGAATGATTGTGCGTTCTGGTTTTGAAAGAGATGGCTGAAAGAAGACAAGCCCTAAAAAATAGAAAAGAAATTGCAAAAAAGATTGACATCTAATTAATTTGATATCATAATGATATCAAATAAAAGGAGAGGATAAGATGGAAGAAAAACAGTTGAAAGCTTCTAAAGGATTGCTTCCGCTGATGTTGCTGATTCTGGGATATTGCCTTGCAGGAGCCGCATTAGTAGGAGGGATCGTTTTAGTAGACGGTGAAACGCAGGAAACGCTTGGAGGCATCTTGATTGGCATGGCGATTCTTTGGTTGGCCTTAGGATGGATCCTATGCTTGGGAGTTAAGATTTTAAAACCTCAGGAGGCGTTAGTTCTGACCTTATTTGGAAAATACATTGGTACGCTGAAAGGGGAAGGCATTTATTATGTGAATCCATTTGTATCAGCAGTGAATCCGGCTAGCCGGACCACGCTTCGGCAAAGCGGGGATGTGAACTCCTCAGAAACAGCAGTGGTAACGACCAATGGCACGACTCAAGCAGCAGCGATGTCTAAAAAGATTTCGTTAAAAGTGATGACGCTGAACAACAATAAACAGAAAATCAATGATTGCCTGGGAAATCCAGTGGAAATTGGGATAGCCGTTATTTGGCGGGTAAAAGACACCGCTAAAGCGGTTTTTACGGTCGACAATTACAAGGAGTTTCTTTCTTTGCAATGTGATGCCGCTTTGCGCAACATCGTTCGTATTTATCCTTATGATGTTGCGCAGAATGTGGATACAACAGGGGATGGAGAACCAGATGAAGGCTCTTTGCGTGGGTCCAGCGAAATTGTTGCCGAACGGATTCGTGATGAGATTCAAAAACGGGTTGCGGATGCAGGATTGGAAATTCTTGAAGCGCGAATCACTTATCTGGCTTATGCTCCGGAAATTGCCGCAGTGATGCTTCAGCGGCAGCAGGCTTCAGCTATCATTGATGCCCGCAAGATGATTGTGGATGGGGCAGTGGGAATGGTAGAAATGGCATTGAATAAACTGAATGAGGGCGGCATGGTCCACTTGGATGAAGAACGGAAAGCTGCAATGGTGTCTAATCTGCTGGTGGTCCTTTGTGGAAATAAAGATGCCCAGCCTATCGTAAATTCAGGCAGCTTGTATTAGTGACGGATCAGACGAAGAAACAGATTCCGCTGCGCATCTCGGCAAAATTGTATGCTCAGATTGCCGCCTGGGCCGAAGATGATTTCCGTTCCTTAAATGGACAAATCGAATATCTGCTTACCGAATGCGTAAAGCAGCGCAAAAAGAATGGTTCTCCGCAGCCGGAAAACCTGGATGAAAAGATCCAGTTGGATATTGAATAAGGATTAGAAAAAAGCAGAGCAATGAGGTGCTTTTGAGGAAAATTTCCTTCGGACCCTCTTCGTGCTCTGCTTTTTTAAAGTGCATAAAATTCCCGTGCAAGGTCAAGATAGCGCTGAATGAGGGCAG
Organism: uncultured Erysipelotrichaceae bacterium; assembly: GCA_944327135.1. Taxonomy (GTDB): domain Bacteria; phylum Bacillota_I; class Bacilli_A; order Erysipelotrichales; family Erysipelotrichaceae; genus CALVGQ01. The sequence continues at coordinate 8,086 of CALVGQ010000095.1, forward strand.
AAGGCGATTTGCGATAAACGATACCATATTCCCGACGCCAGTTTCGATCCAGAGGAATAGCTTTTAAGCCACTAAGAAAACGGGAATAGTAGGCTGGCGTAATGAAGACAGCCCTATTTTGGCATTGCGTGAATATTTTTTGAACCATGACTGTTGCATGATCGTCAATTTGAAAATTAAAAAGTGTGCTGGTCATTTCTTCCAAGGCCCAGCGGTCGAATTGTCTGGAATTGATGACTACGGTACAGCGGCGCAATTCCTCAAGACGAATTTTTTTTTGATTGGCAAGAGGATGATCCTTGCAAAGCAGGCAGTAGTAAGCAAGATCGATCAATTTCATGTATTCCAGTCCGGATTGCTGAACGTAAAGATGAAAAGGCGTTTCTCCTA
>CALVGQ010000096.1 GCA_944327135.1 uncultured Erysipelotrichaceae bacterium
TAAAGAGAAAAGAAATCCTGAAGAACCAAATACGGATTCACCCAGTACGGAAGAATCAACACTTATCCAATCAATCCCCAAACCCTCAGGGACTCGGATAGGGCCAGATAGGATTGGATGCGGGGGAACACTCCCTTATGCCACAACACCAAAAGAGACCTGCTGATTGTCTATATCCCCAACGCCTAGAAATACAGCACAAACTTCGCACAAAAACTCAAATGCAAAAGTTCCAACGATTGCATAAAACGACTGGCGGTTCACAATAAAATATGAAACTAAGCTTGTAAACACTTAATAGACCTTTTCCTCGCATTCTGCCTGATCCTGTTGGTATTCTCCCTTTTGGCAATCCTGCTTTTAATTTTTAAAAAGCACCTTTTAAATCGTATCAAACCAAAAAAACCGTTCCCTTTTTGAACTTTTTAACTGGGAAACGGTTTTTTTCAATCTAATAGCTTTTGCAAAATCAAACTTTCAAAGTTTTTTCTTTAAACTGTCTAGAGCTTTGTGATCGCAGCACTCAAGAAGATCAGTCATTTGACTTATTCTTCTTGGCCTCTTCGATCTTCTGCGCCACCGAAGGGGCATTCTTCGTCAGTTTTTTGATGCTCAATCCCTGGGCCTTGTCATTGGCCAGTCTTAAATTACGATCGGAAGAAACAAGATCGGCCCGAGTCTTCTCTAACGCTTTGATCGTCTTATCAATATCATCAATGGCATCCTGAAATTTTCTGGAGGCAAGCTCATAGTTTCTACCAAATGCATTCTTAAATGCCTCCATATTTTCTTCAAAATGAGTCACATCCAGATTGTTGACTCGTTCAATTTCATATTTCTTTTTCCAGGAAACCGAATTCAAAGCTGCATTTCGCAGCAGCGTAATCAGCGGAATAAAAAACTGCGGACGAATCACATACATCTTTGGATAACGGTAGGAAACATCCACGATCCCTTCATTATAAAGTTCATTATCCGATTCAAGAAGCGACACCAGAATAGCATATTCGCATCCCTTCTCATTGCGGTCCTTGTCCAGTTCTTTGAAGAAATCTTCATTTTTATGCTTCGTCGCTGTGGTATCCGCTTCATTCTTCATCTCAAACATGATCGAAATGATTTCTGTTCCCTCATCATCATAATCTCTAAAAATAAAATCGCCTTTGGATCCGGTGCGGGCATCGTTGTCCTTTTCAAAATAAGCTCTAGGAAACATGCCCATCCGATTGCGATTGAATTCCATCGAACAATGCTGCTCCAGTGTTTCTCCAATCATCTTGGTCGACATTTTGGTCTTCAGATCTTTATAGAAATCCACCTGAGCCTGTTTTTCTTCGATCTCTCTGTTTTTGGATGCTAATTTTTCTTCATACTGAGTTCTCAGCGTTTCTGTTTTCGATTCTGCTTCGATCCTGAACAGCTCATATTTTTTGTTGGCTTCGGCCACTTCAGCCTCTTTGATTTCTTTGATCTTGGCCACCGCCTTGCTGACGGCAAGCTCTTTTTCCGTATCCTTGGTCCTGATCTGTTCCAAAAGCACGTTCTTCTCGTTTTCGCTCCGGTTTTCTGCAGCAAGAAGATCGGTCTCGGCTCTCTGCTTAGTCTCCTTGAGCACCATTTCCAGCTCGGCAATCCTGATGCTGGACTCTTTCAGCGCTTCGCTAAGTTCCTTGGCCTTGGCTGCTTCAGCCTCCCGCAAAGCGCTGTCCTTTTCATTTTGAGCCATCGTCAGATCCATCTTCAGCTTTTTGATTTGATCTTTCAATTCAAGAAGCTCTGTTTTAGACCTTTCTTCGTAAACACGGTTTTCTTCCTCTTTTTTGGCAAGTGCTGCCGTCAGCTTGGCTTTGTGCTCAGACTCCAAAAGATCATTTCGATGCTTCAATTCAGCAATTTGCTGATCTTTATACGAAATGGTATTCGCCTTCTCATTCTCCAGCCTTTTTTCAAGAAGCTCCATTTCTATCTTTGCATTTTCTCTGATCGAAGCTTCTCTTTCCTTCAATTCATTCGCAAACTCTTCATTTCTAATCTGATCTACAATCGATGCATAATTCTTTTCATCAATCGTAAAAACTTCACCACAATTCGGACATTTGATCTGATTCATGTTTTTCTCCTTTTCCGATCCAAAAACCACTTTGATTCCATATTTTTATTGTATTCCAAATTCAAAAGATTGAAAATGCTCTATTTTATTTCTTCTTAAGAATACAACGCATGACAATAAGCCTATTAGACAGTGAATTCTAAAGAAGAAAAATTTCTCATATAGAAAAACAGGCATTGATGCCAAAATACCTAAAAATGCTTTTCATTCTCATGATCTTCATTTTTATTTTATAAGTAAAGTTTTACATATTTTTCTCTTTTCATTAATATAGAATTCTTAATAAATTGTCTGATTTATAAAATTCATTCAGTTTAGCTTTTTCCTTATGCATTTTTCATGATGCATTGATAAAAAAAGCATAAAAGGACGTCCTGTGCTTATAAACGTCCTTTCTAGCTGATTTAAGGATCAGACAAAGACTGAAAAATGATTTCAATGCCTTGCTGTTAAGGCTTTACTCCAGTTCAAATGCTCCGGTATAAAGCTGATAATACTGACCTTTCACGGCAATCAGCTGATCATGATCGCCGCGTTCAATAATCCGCCCCTGCTCCAATACCATAATGGCTTCCGCATTTCTCACAGTAGAAAGACGGTGGGCAATGACAAACACGGTACGCCCTTTCATCAACGCATCCATTCCTTTTTGTACGATTGCCTCAGTTCTGGTATCAATGGATGAGGTTGCCTCATCCATAATCATGACCGGCGGATCTGCAACCGCGGCTCGGGCAATGGAAATCAGCTGGCACTGTCCCTGTGACAAATTATTATTGTCCCCTTGAATCAGCGTCTGATATCCATCGGGAAGCCGGGTAATAAAAGAATGGGCCCCTGACAGCTTCGCTGCTCGAATGCATTCCTCATCCGTCGCATCCAGCTTACCATATCGGATATTATCCATCACTGTGCCTGTAAATAAATTTACATCCTGCAAAACGATTCCCATCGACCGACGAAGATCTGCTTTTCGAATTTTTGTAATGTTGATGCCATCATAACGGATCTTGCCATCAGCCAAATCGTAAAATCGATTGATCAGGTTGGTAATGGTGGTTTTTCCCGCTCCTGTTGCCCCCACAAAAGCAATTTTCTGGCCCGGCTTAGCATAAAGCGAGATATCATGCAGCACCAGTTTTCGTCCATCATAACTGAAATCCACATGATCAAAGACAACATTGCCCTGTACCCTGGTATAAGTCAGGCTTCCATCATGATGAGGATGCTTCCATGCATAAATATCGCCTTCCTTGCACTCGATCAGCCTGCCTCATTTTCTACAGCACGAACCAAGGTAACATACCCCTCATCTTTTTCGGATTCATTATCCATCAGTTCAAAGATACGGGTTGCTCCGGCGAATCCCAAAACAGCACTGTTCATTTGCTGCGCGGTCTGCGTAATTGAAGAAGTAAACTGACGAATCAGTCCCAAAAAAGAAATCAAGGTTCCCAGCGACACAGACAGCATCCCTTCTCCAAACAACGCCATCGCACCGCCGGCAATGGCAACTACCAGATACTGTAAATTTCCAAAGCCGGATAGAATAGGCATTAGTACTCCAGCAGCGCCATTAGCATGTAAGGTATTGATATAAAGTTCTTCGTTGATTTCTTTCAGACGCTTCTTCGCAGCTTCTTCGTGGCAAAAAACTTTAACAACTTTCAATCCGCCAAACATCTCTTCAATATAACCATTTAATATCCCCGTCGAATCCTGCTGTTTAGTAAAATACTTCCCGCTGTATCGTACCAGAAGCCTTGCTGTCCCCACCATGATCACCGACAGGATCACGATCATTCCTGTTAAAATCAAATTAAATCGAAGCATGAAGCAAAATGCAAAAACTATAGTCACCATAGAAGAGATCATCATCGGCAGACTCTGAGCAATAAACTGACGCAACGTATCCGTATCATTTGTATAGACGCTCATGATGTCGCCATGAGTATGGGAATCAAAGAAAGAGATTGGAAATGTCTGCATTTTAGCAAAGAGGTCATCCCGAATTTCATTAAGAACCTTTTGTCCGATTTTGGCAATCGTACGGTTATAGAACAGTGTCCCTAGCGCTCCAAAAAAATAAATCATAGCCATCACAAAGACGACGCTCAACAGCTCGCTAAACAGATCTTCTTTTGTATTCAGCATCTTTAAAATATAGTCGTCTATAATGATCTGCATGATTGAATTTCCCAGCATGGCAGCAATAACGCTAATCAGAATACAGATCACAACAAATGCAAATTCTTTTTTATGACGGGCAGTGATGTATTCCATCAGCCTTGCCATGGTTCCTTTTTTAGACTTATTCATCCTCATTGCCCCCTTTCTGCTGAGATTCATAAACTTCCTGATAAATTTTGTTGGTCTTGAGCAGCTCTTCATGGGTTCCGATTGCGTCAATCTTTCCGTTATTCATCACAATTATGCGATCTGCATCCTCCACCGAAGAAATACGCTGCGCAATAATAATTTTTGCAGTCTGAGGAAGATAAGAGCTGAACGCTTTACGAATCAGAGCATCTGTCTTGGTATCCACCGCACTGGTCGAATCATCCAAAATCAAGATCTTCGGATGCTTCAGCAGAGCACGAGCAATGCAGAGCCGCTGTTTTTGACCACCGGAAACATTGGTCCCTCCTTGCTCGATATAAGTGTCATAGCCATCTGGAAACGCAGTAATAAACGAATCAGCCTGTGCCAGCTTACAGACCTCGACCAGCTCCTCGTCGGTTGCATCCTTGTTTCCCCAACGCAAATTCTCTTTGATTGTTCCAGCAAAAAGCACGTTCTTTTGCAATACCATTGCAACAGCATCGCGAAGCTGATCCAGATCATATTCCTTTACATTTTTTCCGCCCACGGTAAGGGTTCCTGTTGTCACGTCATACAATCTGGGAATCAGCTGTACCAGAGAAGATTTTCCTGATCCGGTTCCACCAATAATACCAATGGTCTCTCCTGAGTGAATACGCAAATTGATATCAGACAGGCAAAGGTTGGAAGGATCGTCAACATAGCTGAAACCCACATGATCAAAGACAATTTCCCCATTGCCGATATTTGTTTCTGCATGAGCAGGTGAAGTGATATTTGCCTTCTCAGCAAAGATTTCTTGAATACGGCTGACCGATTCCCGGGACATTATCAGCATCACATAAATCATCGATAACATCATCAGCGACATCAGGATCATCATGGAATAGGTGATAAAATTTTGCAATTCTCCAGTAGTCATTGCAATCCCCGCTAAAATTGTACCATTTTCCGATCCAACGATAGCTTTGGCAGAAAACCAAGCAATCAAAGTAAGACAAGAATAAATTCCCATCTGCATTAAGAATGGGTTAAAAGCAATCATAGTTTCTGCTTTGGTGAAATTTTTCCGAATCTCACTGGAGATACTTTCAAACTTCTGAATCTCATGTTCTTCCCGAACAAAGCCTTTGACAACCCGAATTCCATGCAGATTTTCACGCACAACTCCGTTAAGCCGATCATAGATCTTGAATACCCGATGAAAAATAGGATGAGTCAGCCGTACAATCCATGTTAAGCCGAAAAATAAGATCGGAATCAGCACCACATAGATCAGTCCGATCTGCCAGTTTGTAAAAAAAGCCATAAACAGAGCACAAACAATGGAAATCGGTGCTTTCGCCGCTACACGAAGGATCATCATAGTTGCATTCTGCACATTAATCACATCGGTGGTCATCCGGGTAACCAGACTGTTTGTAGAAAATTTGTCGATATTCGTGAAAGAAAAATCCTGAATACAGCTGAACATCTCATCACGGAGATTTTTAGAAAGTCCTGCTGCTGCCTTGGTTGAAGTCAATCCGCTGACAGTTCCAAAGATCAAACAGAACAACGCCACTAGCAAAAGAGCGAATCCATAGCTCAATATTGTATTCATGGATGTCCCTGAATTAGAAAGCTCATCAATCAAATGACCAATAATAAGGGTCAGACATAATTCTCCCATGGTCTCCAGCGCTACCAATACAGGGGTTATGATCACATCTTTTTTGTAATCTTTCAGATATTGAAGTAATTGAATCATACCTCCTACACTCCCTTCTTTGTTCAACAAAGAGAACCATACCGTGCTTCAATATTTTCCTCTTTGATGATTTTACTTTGTAAGATTTTTCACAGAAATTGACCGATAGTTTTACCCTTTTGATGGAATTTTTCCTCACAGCTCGCATCAAATCAAGTATGAACATGGACGAAGCTCTTCTTATGACGATCCTTCATGCTAAAACCACAAACGAAGATTCCCATTTTCCGATACCAGACATTCTTGAATTGCAGCAGGACAAACCCATTTTTCTATCGTTTGTTTTCCAGATTATTTGGCAAGAACATCTTACAAATGAATATTATAGTCAGTTCAGCTTGTTTGTGAATTTAGACAATGTTATTATAAATAAAGAATACTTATTAATTTAAAGAGGAAATAGTAATGAACACAACCCAGCTGACTTGTTTTTTGAATGTAGCAGAAACTCTTAACTTCGCCAGAGCAGCCGAACAGTTAAATGTAACCCAACCCGCTGTCACTCAACAGATTCATTCTCTGGAAACGGAATTGAATCAGCAGCTTTTTCGAAGAACTACCCGAACAGTAGAACTAACTCAGGAAGGGCTCATCTTCCTTGGGGACGCAAAAGCGATGCTCGAAATCTTTGAACGAGTGAAAAAAAGATCAGAATCTACTGTGGTCGATTCAAGAAAATCCTTTATTATCGGCTGTCATAGCAACAATGATCTTCTTTACCTTGCTCCTTTATTAGAAGAAATGAAAAATCAGGTACCTGCCCTATATCCGATTTTTCGTGTCATCCCTTTTCAGCACTTATATCAGCGTCTATCCGAAGAAGCCGTAGATGTGGTCGTTGCTTTTCATGAAGAAGGAATCAAAAAAGCGATTCACTATCAGGAGCTGGCTAAAATCCCTGTGATCGGAATTGCCAAAGATCATTTATTGACCAAGCCAAAAGAAGAACTGCATCTTGACGATTTGAGAAAGATTCCTTTAATCGCACTTAATCCTCAAAAATGTCCCGAAGAATACAGAAGGCTGCTTCATCGAGCCCTTGAAAATCGTTCACCGACAGAAATATACTTTTGCGATGCTGTTGAAGCGGCTGTTTCTTTAGCACAGGCGGGATATGGTGTTGCAGTAGTACCTGATATTCTTCACAGCAAGCATCCGTTCCTTCAATCTTTTCCAATCGTAGATGCTGCACCGTTATCCTATGGAGTATATTACAAATCTTTAACAGGCCATTCTCTTCGAAAAATATTCTTAAATTTAGCAAAAGAAATGTTTATTCATCTTATCTGATCATCATCTAATCTATCAATATAAAAAAGCCTCTATCAGAAATAGGTATTCTTACGATAGAGGATTTCTTTTACAATGCAACAACAAAATTTCCAGGATTGATAAGATAGAAAAACAATGAAATTGACGAGACGGCAAGAATCAAACATCCTTATAAAATAATACCATGTTATCCTTGGCCTGTTTATACTTATCAAAATAAACAAAAAGCTGAAAATCCAGTTAACAAAGAGGTATAACCAGAATATACCATGCTACTAACAGACGAATAGAGAATAATAGTAATAATTACTAAGATAAAGACTGTTCCAAAGATAGCATTTGATAGTGTTTGAGTTTAAACAGTTTTATAGATTTTCTTCTGATTTTTCCTTTGTCTTTTCTTTGTTTTTTCACCCAGCAAAATGCATTTTCACGAACATCAAGAATTTCACTGAACGACTCCTGCAAAAACATATTTTCTCCTTCCCAGTCATTTTCTGAATCTTGCTAATACTTTGTTTCGTTAATTGTTCCTGACCTAATTGCGTATCTTTACGACAGTCTTTAATAAATCGACCTATTTTTACCTTGTTCCATCCCTTCACTTCTTCATTCGCCATTCGGCATAAAAAAGGCTCGCCTTCTCATGCCTCATTGACTTATTAAAAACAGATCTCTGATTTTTTACTAGAATGGCTCCTTCAATGAATCCACTATAAATCACAGCTTTGATTCAATAAATCAAAATATTTTTCAACGCTGTCACAGATAAAAATAGGATTTTCCACATTTTCATGGGAAATATACCACACCGCATAAGTCTTTTTATGCCAATAATATAAATCTCCGTCCATATCATAAGCCAAGGGAATAAAATCATCCGATCTTGCTCCATCATCAAGAACCGCTTCATACTCTTTTTCAAGAGGGATCGTTCCATATTTCAAAGGAATCATACAATCAAGGATAAATTCACTGTCTTCCCCTTTGGCTAGCTCAAGGGTGAATGAACATTCTGCCGTTAACGACATATTGTAATGCAAATAATAATCCACCAAAACCTCTGGAAATTGAATCTTCCATTTTGCTTCTAAACTCTCAATATATTCTTTCGAAACATTCATCGCTGCGTTTGTTTCGATAATAAATTTATAGAACATTCTCTTTCTCCCTGCAGATTTCATCAGCATTTTCTATAAAATAATTATTGCATTTCTTTCCTTTTTTAACAATGCCTTCAGCATAAGTTTTAAAAACCTCCAAAAAAGCAATCAGAAGTTCCTTATTTTATTCCTTTCTCAGCCGCAAGACCATCGCTGTCCTTTTTGTTATGCGACTGTTTTGAACATGCCGCGCGGGCATATTCCGCTTCGTCCACCGCCTCCAGCCATTCATTGGCAGTTTCTTCTCCTGGGATTTCGATTGCAAGATGAGAAAACCAACAGGAAGGAGCCGCTCCATGCCAGTGTTTCACTCCAGCAGGAATATGGACCACATCTCCAGGGGATAGTTCCTGTGCTTTTTTCCCCCATTCCTGATAAAATCCTTGGCCACTGATGCAGATCAGCACTTGACCACCGCCCGCTTTGGCATGATGGATATGCCAGTTGTTTCGACATTGCGGCTCAAAGGTCACATTATAAACTCCTGCCTGTTCCGTGGAAAGAACTGCAAGATAACTCTGCCCGATAAAATATTGAGAATAGGCTTCATTAGGCTGACCAATTGGAAAGATCATCGAAGCTTCATGGGCTTCTTTTGCACTATTTTTCGAATCATTTTCTTTCCAGACCTCTTTTGCCATGCGAAAAGCGGCCCACGCTTTGGGCCACCCGACATAAAAAGCAGCATGGGTCAGAATTTCTGCGATTTCTGTCTGGGTGATCCCATTCTTTTTTGCACTTTCTAAATGATAATGGAAAGAAGAATCGGTCAATCCCTGTGCCAGCAGCGCCGTGACCGTGACCAGGGATCGATCCCGTAAAGAAAGCTGATTCGTTCTGCTCCACACTTTACCAAACAGGACATCATCATTTAACTGTGCGAATTGAGGGGCAAAATCTCCTAATGCCTCTCTTCCGGCGGTTTGTTGGTTTGCCATTTTATTGCCCCAATCATTTCCATGCTTTATTAATTCTCGAATCCTATTTTTCTCATTGAACTTCTTTTATTTTTACTTCGTTCAGTAAATAAGCCTGATCTTCATCCATAGCGCTGCAGCATACAGGGTCCTTGCTGCTTTTATTCAAGGGAGATAATTACCGTAACATCTCCTGTACCAAGTACGCGGCGCAGCTCTGCTGGGTCCACATTTTCGATCTTTCCAATCGGCGTCAAGCTCCAGGAATTAGGTTCATAATAAATTACTAAGGTTCTTCCCTGATACAGGATAATATCGCCTGCTTCTGTTTGCATCTGTACATTGTTTTGCGGCAGCACCGTTTTAAGATCAGCATTTTTTTCCATGTTTGCATAATCCGTCATATTTAGTGTCAGCGGTCCGTCCTTCAGCCATTCTTTCAAGGCGTCAGCAGAAGAATTTTCTTCCAAGACAGCGATAAAAATATGTTCTCCGATTTCAAGCTTCATCTTCACTGGTTCTTCCTCCTTCTGCGCTTGGACCATTTCGGCTTTGTCGGTTTCCTCCTCTTTAAAAGAAAGAGGCTCTTTATAAGCGTTCTTTGCTGAGTGACTGGAATCTGCTGTATTGCAAGCAGCAATCAGAAACATCAGAAGAAGCAAGGTGATCCATCCATCTTTTCGCATATCCGGCTGCTTTAGATTGCCTTTCCCAATTCATAGGCCTTCTTTAATGCCGGATTATTTTGGATCGTGCCAATGGCCTCTGCCCCTCCGCCAAAGACGGTCCCGGCAAGCCTGGAGCCTGGAAAACAGGATATCCAACCAGAAATTCCTTTTATTGCTCCATCCATCGCGCTTTCTTCTGTATCGGCTGCCGTGGCAAGAAGATAAACATCGCGGAATTGATAATCCGAGCCATACAGCGGATTGGCCCGATCCAGCAGCGTCTTCATCTGACCGCACATCTCGTAGTAATAGATCGGGGTGGCAAACACCAGAACATCCGCCTTGCGCATTTTTTGAACAAGAGGATCAGCATCATCCTGGATCACACAGCGATGCGACGATAAACAGGCAAGACAACCCGTGCAAAAATGGATCGTTTTGCCAGTAAGCCCTATTTTTTCAATTTGATGGCCTGCTTCCCTGGCCCCTTGGATCAACGCATCCGCAAGGGTTTCGGAATTTCCGCCATTTCTAAGACTGGTCGAAATCACTAAAATTTTCTTATTCATCTTTTTTTCACTCCTTCTCAATTAGGAAGAGGCCTGCGCGGCGCTCTTTTCTTTATTCTGATTTGTAATGATGATCTCTCCCTGCGCTTTGGCATCATCCAAAACCAGCGTTCCTACCTCCGGTACCACGATACACCCAGACAAGGGATTTTTGATACTGGTCACTTTTGTTGTGATGGTGGCCTCTACTTCTGATTTCTCAAATGCCAGATCCGTTTCCAGCATTTCACAGTCGATTAGCTTCAGATTCTTGCAGTAACACAAAGGCTGCGTGCCAATGATTTTACAATGGATCAGTGTCAGACCATCGGAATACCAGCCCAGATATTCTCCTTGGAGAATGCTGTTTCGAACAGTAATATTCTTCGCATGCCAAAAAGCATCTTTGGTATCAAATAGGCAATTCTCAAAAACAGAATCAGTAATATACTGAAAAGAATACTTTCCTTTCATGCGAACATCACGAAAGTTCAGCTGATCAGAACGCATCATGAAGTATTCGCTGACGACAGTACAGTTTTCCATTTGAATCCCTTGTACTGACCAGCCAAATTCAGAAGAGAGAATATCACAGTTTTGAATCGTCACATCAGTGCATTCCCGGAATGCTTTGATTCCATGAAGCTTGCTGAAAGTGACGGCCACATGACTGGAATACCACAAAGCTGCCCGACAGTTTTCTGTCATTGTGGAGTCACGGATGGACAGTTCACGATCATGCCAGAAGGGATAGCGCAGATTGAAAAAGCAATGTTCTACTTCGATCTGACTGCTCTCTTTCAGCGCACTCTCTCCATCAGCCGGACCGTCAAACGTGCAGTTGCTGATGAACAGTTGACGGCTGCCATAAAGTGCCCGTTCCTCATCCAATTGTTGATTTTCAATTTTTTTCATCCTCTTCTTCCTCCTTATCATCGCTCGGGCAGAAAAGAGCATTGCCCGATTTGAAACACCAGGTAATCAAGACAATCGATCTGTTTTTGCTTCTGATGCAGCTGTTCAAGAAGCGCTTTCCGATGCTGCTTTAATCGTTGTAACATTTTTTCTTTTTGCCCTGAATCCAAACAGGCAAGGCAGCACTCGATCATTTCCGGATTGCAGCCGGCATCTTTTAGATTTTGGATAACGGCCTCTTTTGAACCATAGGCCATCAAGGCTTCCAGTCTTATTCCCGCATGATTCATCTTGGCTCCCATTGTCCATTCCCCACTTTCTGCTTCCATTATAAAAAGCAATTTCATCAATAGCAAATACTTATATATTATAAATTTCCATAATTGAAACCTATTCAAAAATACGCTATATTGGAATTACCTTAAAGTAAACAAGGAGGAATCAATGATGGAATTGCGTGTTCTCACTTATTTTCTTGCTGTTGCAAGAGAGCAAAGCATCATCCGGGCAGCCGAATCACTGCATCTATCTCAGCCCACGCTTTCCACGCAGCTTAAAGCTCTGGAAAATGAACTGGGAAAGCAGCTTCTAATCCGGGGAGCCAAAGGGACAAGAAAGGTAACGCTGACCGAAGAAGGAATGATCCTTCGAAAACGAGCTGAGGAAATCCTGAGCCTTGTACAAAAAGCAGAACGAGAAATCTCCATCTGCGATCAATTGATCGTGGGCGAGGTCACTATCGGAACCGGGGAAACCGATGCTGTCCGGTTTATCGCAAGAGCCGCCAAAGAACTCTATGAATCCCATCCTGGAATCCACTATCATATTTCCAGCGGAAATGCCGATTTTGTCAAGGAACAGCTGGATAAAGGATTAATCGATTTTGGGATCGTGTTTGGAAATGTCGATCCTGCAAAATATCATGCCATAGAACTGCCATTCAAAGATACCTGGGGTGTCCTGATGAGAAGCGACTCTTCATTGGCTGTTCAAAAAGTGATCCAGCCAGAAGACTTATGGGATAAGCCATTGATCATTTCAAGCCAAGAGGACAGCCAAAATATGCTCACTGCCTGGATCAATAAAAAGCTGTCAGAATTAGAAATCGTTGCCACTTACAACCTGTTGTTTAATGCTTCTTTGATGGTAGAAGAAGGGTTGGGATATGCGATCGGTTTAGATAAAATTATCAACACTTCCGGGAATGATAAACTGTGCTTTCGGCCTCTTTCTCCGCAAGCCGAAGCAGGTATGCATATTATTTGGAAAAAATATCAGATATTTTCTAAAGCCTCCGCAAAATTTATCGAAAAGCTAAAATCAATTTCTTAATGAGCATAAATAAAAGCCCCTTTTGATAGACAATATGGCTCTGATTACTTGTTTCTGATTCTAAGAGATGAAAATCTGAACGATTCATGCTTCCATAAGTATACAATGGTCCAGCCTAAGGTTCGTTGTGATGCTGTCATTTCCGTTGTTGATTTTGTCCAATCAAAGATCTGCATCCATCGATTTTGCTTTCAGCTGCGCTGATCCTAGCCCCAGCATCTTTTTTCCATGAGCAGCATCGAACATCAAAAATCGGTAAAGTCTGACTGAAGGCTCACAGTTTTATTTTCACAATTGAAGACGACCAATAGACGAAAGGCTATATTAGATCTGTGCTCATGAAGGATAAGCCGCTTTTATTTACTTGTTATTTTCAGCACCAATGTTAGCCAAGGCCTTTATCCTTTTTTCTGCCCTTCGAATAGCGATGGTATGCTTTCACAAGCATAATTTTTTGCTTAAATCCAATGACAAGAGATTTTTTTTGTACTATGATGAAATAAATACTATTAATCGTTTTCAAAAGGATCCTGGTGAGGCAAAGTGAACAAATGGTTTTTATCCGCAGAGATCTTCTCTCTGATCATTATCCTGATCTTGATACTGAATTTTTATGAGCGCAGATGGAAAAACTCCGCCCAGCGTAAGCTCTATCAAATCAGTCTTCTCACATCGACTGGGGCCATTGCCCTCAACATCATCTGTGTCTACATGATTTCTCTGGCATGGAAAATACCGCTGTGGGTAAATCTTATCTGCAACAGTGCATACTTTTTGCTAATCGTGGCCGTTTCTACCACGATTGCTTATTATCTGATGTGCCTTTTATTTGAGCATATTTATATCCATACCGGGCTTCAGAAATTTAAAAAGATCTTATTCCTGCTTTATCTTTTCTATGTCATTTTAATTCTGTACAATTTTCATAGCGGGATCATCTTTTATTTCGACGAAAACAGGGTTTACCAACGGGGGCCTCTCATCAATATCGGATACGTGATCATGGGGATCCAGCTGCTTATGCTGATCGTTTTTACTTTGCGCAACAAAAAAAGCATCAGTGATCCGATGAGACGGGTCATGCGGATCCTTCCTCCAGTGATCGTTCTTTTGACAATCTACCAGCTCATCTATCCTGATGTCCTTTTTAATGGTGGAATCATTGTCGCAGTCAACATTATCATCATCATCAATTTCCAGAGCCGAAGGATCGAGCAGGACACGCTCACATCCAGCGGAAATCGCAGGAGCTTTCACGAAGAACTAACTCTTCGCCTTGGAGGGCATCAGCAATTTCAAATCATTGTTGCAGCCATCCATCAATTTGGAACGATCAACAACCGCTATGGTTATCGAAAGGGAGATGACCTCCTCTATGAAATCGCAAAATGGCTGGAAGGAATCGATGCACTTGGACAATCCTTTCGCTTAGGCAATGTAGAATTTGCCCTTTTAGTTCCTTATCATGGAATGGTTTCAGCTAGAAAACTTCTGGATACAATTCATCAAAGATTTTCTATGCCCTGGAATGTAGGCAGTATGCAGGTGGTTTTGAATGCTTCCTTCGGAGAACTGATCTGTGCAGATGAGCCATGGAACGCCACCGATATTATGGAATTTCTCAATTTTAGCTTATCAATAGCCAAGGAACGAAAAGATCAAGTTATACGTTTTGATGAGAGCGTTTATCGCAGAATGGAACAGCGCAGCCAGGTCATCAAATCTATGCAGAATGCAATTCGGGAGAATGCGTTTCAAGTATGGTATCAACCGATTTACAACTGCAAAACAGGAAAATTCGACATGGCCGAAGCACTGATTCGAATGAAAGCTCCAGATGGAAGCGATATTTCTCCTGAAGTGTTTATCCCTCTTGCGGAATTACATGGAATGATGACAGAAATCAGCCAGATCGTATTCCAAAATGTCTGCCAACTTCTTTCTGAGACCTCTTCCGATCTTCTTGATTCTGTTTCTGTGAACCTTTCTATGCAGCAGTTTATGTCAAAAAATCTGGTTTCTGATATTCGTCATTTACTGGATGAATATCCGTTCCAGCCTGAACGGCTGAAACTGGAGCTGACGGAACGCGTTCTGGCAGAAGACCTTCCCCATATGCGAAGAGTGATGTCGGAAATCGAAAGCCTGGGAGTCCAGTTTGCGCTGGATGATTTTGGGACGGGATATTCCAACCTTTCCGTCGTTCTGGACTGCTCCTTTTCCAATATCAAGCTTGATCGTAGCCTGATTCAACGCTATACCGACAATGAACGTTCTTCCGCGATCGTCAATGCCATGCTGGATTTGTTTCATCGCATGAATTGTCAGGTCATTGCCGAAGGCGTAGAAACAAAAGAACAGGCAGAAGCACTGATTCGACAAGGTGCAGACTGGATCCAGGGATTTTATTACGCAAAACCGATGCCAAAAGAAGCATTCCTTACGTTTATAAATCGGTAGAATCATATTTCCGGCAGTTCTGGAACCTTCCCTTTTTCCAGAATAATCTATTCTGCCAAAAAAAAGAAAAAACAGCTTCTAACGGTTCATTATGCCTTACATCCTTTTCATAAAAAAATCATTTTGTTTTCCTAGTTAAAGCTTTTTATATTGAAGCTGCTATTAGGTCTCTCAATTTTTAATATAATTCAGCAACGATTTCTTCTCCATCGCGCCATTTCCTTTGAAAGCTTAAAATGAATGGCAAATAGAGAGGGAAAACGGTGTTAAGGTTAAGTTGCCAAAACAAAAGCGAAGAATGGGGATCACTTTGTTCATCATGAATGAGAGAACACTGATAATACGCTTAAAGCGAGAAGTTACAGCAGCAAGGCTGCTGATGAAATCATGCTAAGCTCAAATATGAAAAGATGCAACTTCAACCCAGTAACCATAGTGTTCAAAGACAATAAAGCAAGGATCTCTGAATTAACTTTTCATAAAAGTTCTTTCTAAACCTTTCAATTATATTTCACAGTAAAAAAGGCGGATTGAAAAATACTGTTCAGATGTTTCATTCCGCTCTTATCAAATTTTAAATCGTCAATTTTTAAAAATCAGTCACTGAGTTTGGCAACTATCCACGAAGATATCGCCTTAGTGTTTATTACTCATTTTTTCAACAACGGCACGATGTGCATCGTCAAATATGCGACTTCTTCTTTATTAATTGGTAATTTCAATTCATTATTTATATACAAAACAATCTTTTTAGCATATTCCCACTCCTTTTGATGCAAAACCTCAAGTTGCGAAGCCAAATCTCTCATAAACTGTGCATTGACTTTTTCAGGCTCCTCATCCCCCGATAACAGATGATGCAACAAACATTTAAAATGGATCATCAGTCGACTGTATTCATAGGAATTGGGATCCAATTTTACTTCTACAAGACTATTTACAAAGGTCATGATCTGTTTAAGGAGCTTTAGCATCGTTCGGTCTTTTTCATTATTTAAACCGTTTAAGGCATTGATGTAATGAAAGGCAATATATGCCGCTTCATTTTCGTCAAAATCAATATTTAAAAACGCATTGATTGTTTTAACGGATTTTTGTGCGACAGAGAATTCTTTGCTGTGAAAAATTTTGATCTCGTTTATCAGAGCGTTCTCAACCTTTTGATTGTCTTGCTGCATTTTATATGAAAAATAAATATGGTCCAACAATGGCAGATACAGCATATCTTTAAACGAAACTTGAAATTCTTTTTCGGCTTGTTTGATCACCTCATCTACAAGTTCAAACATGTAATAAGGAATTTGGCTTAAAATCGTTTCTGCATATTGTTTATCTGTATATGCTGTGAAAACTCTCTCTATTAAATACTCATCAATCTGCATTCCTACTACTCTTGAACACCGAACTCCGATCCCTTTTCCCATCACAATCGTTTCATGTCTGGCCTCATCCATTGCTACAACGGCATTATTATTGATTGTTTTGATATAGAAATACTTCATATTCCCTATTCCTTCTGGCAAACTAAAATAACATCTTTAGTATTGACTAAGGTATTTATTTTATTAACCGCAGTACTCGCCAGATGACCATTTGAATTTACGATAAAAACATATATATCAGGGGAGATATTCAGATCGGCAAATTTTGTCGGAATCATTTCGGCGATTTTTTCTTGAGCTTGAATGCGATCACCTTTATTTAATTTGCATTGAATGATTTCGTCCTCGATCTCAACGATATTAACACCGATATGTAAAAGCAGTTCGATTCCGGATTCATTTTTGATTCCGATGGCATGGTGCGTCGGAAAAATGCTGGTCACTATCCCAGAGATTGGAGCATGAACCATATAATTATTTGTTCTGACAAAAAAACCTTCTCCCAACGTTCTTGAAGAAAAAACTTCATCCTCCGAATCGCTGAGGTCCTTTAACAGCCCAACACTTGGAGAATAGATATTGATATTTGCTTTCTTTTTGAGCAGACTCAGCATTTTTTCACCTCCGATTTATCTCTCTTGTGGCGATTTTATATAACTCATCGCCCAAAAAATCCATATTCAATGTAGGATTCGCTTTTACAAAGATTTCGATCCAATCCTTTCGAAGTGCCTCCAACCCAGAGAAGGCCCCGGACAAAGTGCCTGCAATACAGGAAATCGTATCCGTATCACCACCATAATTTGCTCCATAGATAATGGTCTTTTCGGGATTCCCTTCTGTAGCAGCAAAAATACCAATCGCAGAAGCTACGCTGTTTTGGATCTGCCCGTCGTTCCCCACCTTCGCTTCCAGGGCTCGTAGCGTTTCTTCCATGGAGTTCGTGGACAAAGATATCTCGACTGCGTAAAGTATTTTTAAATATAAATCTTCACCCGCTGCGATCCTGGCTTCCTCCAGTCCCATTTCATAGCCTTTTTTTGCCCCATAAAGGCTCGCCTTAATTACAGAATATACATCTGAATCACTCTTTAACGCTTCCGAAATACCGCAAGCGATGGAGCAGGCTCCTGAATACGCATGCTGCGTCCCATGTGACGGTTTCGTCATAATAATCGCATCTTTAATAGCGCCTTGCAGATTTCCTGGATGTATGAGTCCGGCAGAAGCTACACGCATCGCACAGCCATTTGATGTTCCTCTGCGGTATGAACCTCCTCTTCGTCCGACTGTTTCCGGATCATCACCTCTTAAAAGCTCCTCGATCACAAAACGCGTTGTTGCACCGGCATTTCGTGGATAATACTTAGGATATTTTTGCGACCATCCTACAAGTGCATCGGCAGCACCTTGAACCGTGAGAAATCCGTTGCTTTTGACAATTGCCATTCCCATTTCATACATTTGAGAGGTATCATCCGTAACTTCGCCAATCTCATTTCCTTTGACTAATACATTATCACCTGGAGGCAAAAATCCTGTGATCCAGCCTCCGAACACATCCCTGATCTCTTGCTGACTAAATGTTTCTGACGGGCCTCCCATAGCATCACCCATTCCGGCACAATAAAGACAACCCAGAATACGATCCTTCAAATTATAACGTTCCATGTGTATTTTCACCTTGATCTTCGTTAATTAAAGCGCCAACTGCATACTCAGCAACATCTTTTTCCTCAAGCCCCCACTTATATGTCAAAACAAAAGTGATGGCTGCTCCTGTCAGTGAACCGATGATCAAACCAACAAAACCCGGGCCAAAGAAGGCTGGTAAAGTATAGATACTGAAGCCAGTGGCAGCTGTTACCTGCGCTCCGCTAGCTCCGATAATCGCTCCTCCAATCAAGCCTCCTGCGATCGTGAAATAAAATGGGCGCTTATATTTTACGTTGATTCCGTACATGACCGGTTCAATTACATTTCCGGCAAAGAAACTCGTCAAAGTCAAAGCATATGCTTTCTTTTTTAAAGCCTTATTTCTTGTTCGCATAGCGACAGCAAGACCGGCAGCAACTTGACACATCAGGCTGGCACAATAAGCTACCGTGATTTTATCATATCCAAATGTAGCAAGATTTTGGTTTCTGACAAGTGTCAAAACGACCATATGCATTCCGCAAATCAGCAATAGATTCCAGGTAGCACCTATCAAAGCACCGGAAAGAATAGGGCTGAAGTTATAAAATGACTTGATGATATTGGTAATTACAAGACCTCCCCAATATCCAAGTGGGCCCAGTACGATTAAGGTGATTGGCGCGACAATCAAAATAGTCAATAAGGGAATGGTCATCGTTTTAATTACGTTAGGAATAATTTTTTGGAGCCCAAGATCGACCCATTTCAGCAAATATACCGCTAAAAGTGCCGGAATTACTTGAGAAGTATAAGTAACTGGTGTAACAGGAATCCCCAAGAACATTACGTCCCCATCGGCAAATAAGGCTGCTAGATTGGGATGAACTAAAAAACATACAACAAACAGCGCCATTACCGTATTGACTTTGAAACGCTTTGATGCGGACCAGGCCAGAAGAATAGGCATAAAGTAGAAGAATGAATTTTGCAAAATGTTGAGCACAGCATAGGTACTGCAATTTGCAGCATTTAATTGGAATCCCTGTTCCATGATAATCAAAATGACCTTGAGCATTCCTGATCCCAGCATCGCCGGAATCAATGGTGTAAATATCGAAGCTAAGGTTGTTGCTGCTGTCGAAGCAATATTTTTGACATTAAAACCGCCTTTCCCCAAACTAAAAGATTCCACTTCCTTTTGCCGATTATTTTTATTTTCTTCGACGAGGCCCACCAATTTCGTGAAATCATTATATACATCCACAACAATGGCACCCAAGACGATCTGATACTGACCGCCAACCTTAACCACCCGCATAACATGATCTAGATGTTCAATTCCCTTGACATCGATTTTTTCATCGTCGTACAGTGACAATCGAAGTCTTGTCATGCAATATGTGACACTTTTGATATTTCCTTTACCGCCGGCTTTTTCCAAAATCAAATTTGCTAAATTTTCATAAGACATATATTTCCCTCCTCCTTCTATCCAATGTCTTAAATTGCTTCAATTTATCCTTAAATCATTATTTTCCCCTCCCATCTTTTGTTCCGGTAAACAAAAAAAAGGCCGCATCAAATATGATGTGACCTTGCATCGACCAATATCGATTCGCAAATCTTACATAGTTAATATATCACGCTTTATTTTTAAATGCAAACGTTTTCACCAAAAACTCTGGAATCTTATTTGCCAATAGTGATATTCCATTTAGAAAAAACTCGAATACATCTTCATTGAAACTTTTAAAGGATAAGCCTGTCTGGCCGTAGACTGGCTCCATTTCTATTCAGCATCCTTTATATGAGAGAAAGGTTCTGGATATACGCATTCGGTCTGCAGTTTCTCAATGCAAGACTACCCCCTGTTCCATCATATCTTTGAACTATCGATATACGAACTGCCGGTTGATAGGATATCTTCTAGTATTTTCTGTGACTCCATATTTCAAAACATCTTCACATAAACATCCGGGATAACGCATTTCTTCGGTTATGCTAATCATAAGAGATGCTCCTTTTGATTTCTGCTCATTCCACACTAACAACAAGAAAAATCCTCTATCCAGAGCAAAGATTCGCTCAAGACAGAGGTTAATTAGATTGAATGATCAGTTTGATAGAAAGCATCAGTTCTCTTTTTTCTTGACGATGTAATAACTTACATACAATAAGATCAAATACGAACTTACAAATAACAGCCCGTGGAAGGGACCAATAGGATAGGGCGCGACCCAACCACGTTTAAAGATGATTTCAGAAAGAAAACCGGTAATCATCGAAACAGGCATAAAAGAAATCACAACGATATTAAGCCACTTGACATAAAATGGTGGTTTTTCTTTGGATAGGATCTTGGCAAGGAAAAATTCAAACACGCCCACTGCCTGAATCACCATCGAACCATAGATAGCGCTCATCGTCTGCTTTTCATACCACTCGCCGATGGCACATAACAGTCCAATTACAATCAAAGTGGTGGAGGCAATATAAAGGACTTTGCCCACGATCTCTTTCCCTTTTTCTTCTTTGGAAACAATGGGCTCGATCCCTTTTAAAAGATAATCGGTGGTCACACCAAAATAATCACTCATCATGATGATTTTTTCTAAGTCCGGCATACTTTGTTCGCTCTCCCATTTTGAAACAGCTTGTCTTGAAACGTTGATTTGATCCGCCAGTTCTTCTTGAGAGATTCCTCTGCTTTTTCTTAAATATTGAATTCGATCTGCTATGTTCATTTGCTGTTCCTCCTTTGAATTCCAAGAGCATTATGCCAATTTGATCGGTTGCATTTCTACCAACAGATAATGGAAATTGGTCAACCAGTGGTTGCGATCCGTGAGTAAACAGATCCCTGTCATTAATCGGTAAAGACTTATCGTATTATGCTTATCCATAAACAAGCCGTCTTTCAGCAGTCTATCCATAAAAGCAGCTTCTTTCACCTCTTGTGAAATTTGTGTGCATTTTTAGCAGCCCCCTCTTTTACAATGAGCTCTTTTAATAGTTTAAAAATAAAATTCATTGATCCCATTCAGTAAAACACACTGCATAAATTTTTTAGAATTCAGTCGATAAACTAATTTTCCCCTTTCAAATGAATCGGGATGTCAATCATGTAAGATTTCCTTTCTATAACCATCTATCCTCTTGATCAGTGCTTCCATGTGTATTTTATTAAAATCTGTTGTGTCTACAACGATATGCGGCCCATTGGCCATAAAGCTGTCCATTCCTCTTTCAAGAATTTCACTTACATAGTTTTCATACGAAATAGATTTGACCTCTTTATTCAAAGCTTTTTCAGGATAACAATCATTAACAACATGACCTCTATGTCGCTTTGAACTATTATTTCTTTTTACAAAACGTTCATAAATTTTCTGATAATCCCCGCTCAATGCTACAGTAATTGCAGTATATGAATACTTTTCAAGAATTTTTATTAGAGGTTCCTTTGATCTCTTTTCAAAATTATTTTCGAGTATCAAAGGCTGATTATTTTTCATTAATTGTTCTGCCATGTAATACATAATATTCATGCTGGCAACGCCTAACTGAACTTTTTCTTCTCTGGAACAAAAACCTATATCATCATACATGAGCTCTTTAATTTTATCTTTTGAAATAACCGGCAATCCGAAATGTTCCGCTAAAGCTGCGGCCATTGTACTTTTTCCTGCTGCAGGAATCCCGGTCACTAATATACAATACATTTTAAAATCTTCTCCTTAACCATTATAGTTCATCCCTTTGTAACAAAAATCTTCAAAAACAGCATTCTCAGTGATAAGCAAATCATCATCCATTTTACATAAAGAAATAGATCGATGATTTCCCTGTCTTCTCAGATTGATATAGCTCTAAATGCATACTGTTCTTCTTCGCTGCTTTTCTAAATTTTACTCTACACCTGACTGCTACTGTAGCGCAATAGGAATCCTCTTATGAAGCCGATTAGTATTTTAAAAAGACCATTGCATACTTGGCTTCTCCATGAGTATTTCTCTAAAAACAGCACATGAGTGTCAATAACCAGCGATAATGTCCCAAAAAAAATAAAACATTAGCCGGACATTTTCCCTGAACATTCATGCATACTGATGTGTTTCATGGGCTTTCCTTAGATGAGTGGA
>CALVGQ010000097.1 GCA_944327135.1 uncultured Erysipelotrichaceae bacterium
AGGGAAATTGGATCTTTGCCCTTTTCATCCTAGCGCTTGGCTGTTTCATTCTTTTTCAGCGCAGTGCTTCTACTCACGTTTTAGTTCAGCTCATTGGAATCATTTTGCTTCTTTACGGATTCTTTATTCTGTTTCTTCAAGGAGGAAAAAAGAAACACACCTCGTTTGATTCTCTGCAGCTACTGGTTGCTTTGATTGTGCTTCTTTTAGGCGGATGGATCTGGATGACTCCTTCCGTGGCTGCGCCAATTATTCCAATCTTATTGGCTTTGCTTCTGTTAATTCATAGCTTTCAAAACCTAGTGGTCATTTGGAAGCTCAGACATCGAGATCGACATGCCGTTATTTTTACCCTTTTTATTCTGCTTATATTAGGAGCCACTATTCTTCTTCTGGCTCAGCCAATCCAAATTCAAGATGTCCTCCCCACTCTTTCTGGCCTTACATTAACAGTGGATGGAATATTAGGCTTCGTTTTAGAATTTCGAGCCAACCATTTTCTTAAAATGAAAGAAAATTCTTCGGTAGAATCGGCAAAGCAAAAAGCGACCACTCTTTCCGAAAAGGATGCTCAGGAACACCATTTTTCCAGCAAAAAGGCATAAAAAAGACAGTCCGCTGTGCGAACTGTCTTTTTTAATTTTCAGTTTAGAACCAGTTTAGTACATGGCTGGCATTGCCGGAGCTGGAGCTTCTTTTTCTTTAATATTGCCCACTGCCACTTCTGTGGTGATAAACAAACCAGAAATAGATCCAGCATTCAAAATAGCACTGCGAGTAACTTTACATGGATCAACAATACCGCTCTGGAACATATCCTTCCATTCGCCGGTCTTTGCATCAAATCCAATGTTGGCGCCTTTAGCTTTCTGCTCAGCAACGATATCGTTTCCATCATATCCGGCATTTTCAGCAATCTGATACAGTGGAACGCTCAGCGAATCCATAACTACATTCATTCCTCTTTGAACATCTACGATCTCTGATTTCATGGTATCCTTGATTTCATTATAGATTTCAATCAAGCAAGCTCCACCGCCAATAACGATACCTTCTGCAACAGCAGCTTTAGTCGCATTCAGCGCATCTTCGATTCGCAGCTTCTTTTCTTTCAGCTCAGATTCTGTTGTAGCACCGACCTTGATGACGGCAACCCCATTGGTCAGCTTAGCCAGACGTTCCTGCAAACGCTTCTTATCGTAGTCGCTGGTAGTCCGTTCGATGCTGGCACGAATTTCTTCAACACGATTTTTCAGAGCATCTTCTTCATGAACGCCATCAATCAGGGTCGTATGATCTTTGTCGATCAATACTTTCTTAACCTGACCCAGATCCGGCAGATCCATCTCTTTCAGATCCATATTCAGATCTTTAGCAAAGAAAGTTGCCCCGCACAGAGTTGCAATATCCTGAAGCATCTCTTTCTGGTTGTCTCCGAAACCTGGAGCCTTTGTCGCCACAACATTAAAGGTTCCGCGCAGCTTATTAACGATCAATGTAGAAACAACTTCATTTTCGATATCATCGGCAATGATTAACAGCGGCTTGTTTGTCTGAACGACTTTTTCCAAAACCGGAAGAATTTCCTGGATCGTATTGATCTTCTGATCAGTTACCATGACAAAGGCATTTTCCATTTCAATGGACATCTTTTCCCGATCTGATACCATGTAAGGAGAAATGTAACCTTTATCGTATTGGAGACCCTCACTAATTTCCAAAGAAGTATCGAAGCCTTTTGATTCGTCCACATTGATGACTCCATCTTTGCCGACCTTTTCCATTGCCTCAGCAATGATTTCACCAATTTCCTGACTTCCAGAAGAAATTGTTGCGACTGAAGCAATATCCCGGGAAGTTTCAACTTTATGGGACTTTTCAAGCAGACGCTTCGCCACTTCCTGAGAAGCCTTTTCAATTCCTTCCCGCATCAAAACCGGATTAGCTCCTTTTTCGATTGCCTTGAATCCTTTCTGGATCATGGATTGAGCCAGCAGGGTTGCCGTCGTAGTACCATCTCCAGCAACGTCATTGGTGTTGTTTGCGACCTCATACACCAGCTTGGCCCCCATATTTTCAAAAGTATCTTCCAACTCAATCTCTTTGGCAATGCTGACCCCATCATTGGTAATCAGCGGTGATCCATATCCTTTATCCAGAACCACATTGCGTCCTTTCGGACCAAGAGTTACTTTCACTGCATCTGCCAGAAGATCCACACCACGCAGCATCGCCACGCGGGCATCTTTTCCATAACGAATTTCCTTGCTCATGATTTCTCCTCCTATTCAATAACTGCTAAAATATCTTTAGCAGAAATAATCAAAAATTCCTGATCATCGATCGTTACTTCCGTTCCACCATATTTTTTGAAAATAACCTTGTCATTGACCTTGATGCTCAGCGGAACCAATTTCCCGTCAACGATCTCTCCTTCTCCTACCGCCAATACCTTAGCCACCGAAGGCTGCTCTTTTGGTTTGTCACTAAGAATAATGCCGCTGGCCGTCTTGTTCTCCACTTTTTCCTTTTCCAAAACGACATTATCATGCAATGGTTTTAACATGCTGTACTCCTCCTTACTTGGCACTCATTCATCCCAAGTGCTAAGACTATTATAGCCTCTTTTAGCACAATGTCAATATGAGTGCTAATCTTTTTTCTTATTTTTCGTCGACTTTTCCTATCAAAATTTTCTGAAATTCAACAGTGTATCCATTAGGGTCCTCAATAAAAAAAGAATAAACCGGAAATTGAGCATGTTTTTGAGGCACTTTTTGAATTTTCCAACCGGCCTCCAAAGCTTTTTTATATTGCATTCGAACCGTTTCTTCATCTTTTAAATTGAAAGAAATGCACACTGGATCAGCCAACTTTCCTGAATCTGACTGAACAAATCCCAAATAACCATAACTGCTGTCAAAAATGCGGCAGCGGCCTTGATCGAATGCTAATTTTAAACCCAACTCCTGCGTATAAAATTTTGTAGTTTCCTCCAGATCCAGACAAGGATAAAAAACAACCATGGATTCCATTTTTTTTCACCTCATATTTATTGTATCAAAAAAAGAATTGCATCACAAAATCTGCTATGATGTGACTGAAGAAATCAAAAAAGGCTGATCCACATTTTTTGAAAAATGCAAGTTTCAAATTTTCAGCCTTTCCATTTAAAATTTATGTTGTAAAAAGAACTTTGTTTTCTAAAACAACCATCTAAAATCAATTTCTATCGTTGAGCAAGCTTATTAAAAGCATCAAACGCTTTGACCTTTTTATTCTTCTTTCATCGTGATTCTCACCCAATCCGTCGGACTTCGTTTTTTCCCGTTCGAACCACATGCTCAGACAATTCGCGAAGATTCAAAATCAAAGTTCGGGAAATCGCTGCCTCCAGCAGCATTCCAAGATTGGTCCCTGAAACAATTTCAATCGCTTCGCGGCGTTCTTTCTTCATCTCTATCGTCATCTTCAAAGGAGTTCCCCCAGAAAGGTCAGTCAAAATTAAGATCCCTTCGCAGTCTTTTAACTCCTCTATGGCTTGATTCAATTTAGCATTATACTCTGTTGGAGTATCCTTCGAAAGATAATCTACCGTCCTACAACACTGGGGCTTTCCAGCAAGCAGCATCATCGAGCTAACCAGCCCACTCGCAAATTGACCGTGTCCGGTGACAATCATTCCAATCATTCTTTTTTCTCCTTTTCTTCTTCCAAAAGATAAATCGTGACTCCCTGTACGACCCGATTGACCTCTTTTCCAGGACAAGGGTCATCAGGATTCAATCCGAGCTTGATCGACTGGAAAAAAGCAAGCCATTGCGCAGCAAGAAGATAAAGCAGACTCAAAAGCCATTCCGGAAATTCCTCCAACTCCAAAATCTGAGCATTGTCAATTGCCTGATTCAATGGCTGTGGGGTCAGAACCAAAACTTTGCCACTTTTTCCTTCGCTCAATAATTCTCGAAGCAGGTCGACCTCATACTGACGACGGTACGCCTGTTGACTGAACAGAAGAACCGTTAACGTTTCGTGATTCAAAAATGATTTAGGCCCGTGCCGAAATCCTAGGATCGAATCATGCAGCACTGCAGTCTGACCGCCACTTAGTTCCAGCATTTTCAAGGCTGCCTCCTGCGCAATTCCTTTTAGCTGACCTGATCCCAGATAAACAACACGCTGAAAATTTGCATCATTGATAATTTTTTCCAATGCAGAAGCCATCTGTTCCATCCGCAAAGCAGCAATCCCTGCAATCTGTTCCACCTGCAGCGCCTTCTTTTCCAACAAAGCTGGTTGGAAAGCAAGCGCAGCTGCCAAATACATCGAAGAAAAACTGCTTGTCATTGCAAAACCGCGATCATGAGTCGCTTCCGGCAGCACCATAAGGAAACAACGCGGTCGATCTTTTCCCCATTGTGCCAACGCTCCTTGAGAATTACAGGTAATCAGCAAATGATAAAGCCGCTGACTTCGTCGCTCGGCAAGCCGAATGGTTCCCAGTGATTCAGGCGAATCCCCGGAACGGGCAAAGGATACCAGTAAAGTTGGACGGTCAGGATCAATCGCAGCAGCACATGTTGGGATCAGATCGGTTGAAGCAAGAGAACGGCAGGGAACCGGAAGGAGAAACTCCAGATAAGAAACAAGCGTATTGCCAACAAATTCACTGCTTCCCGCGCCAGTCAGAATCACTTCTCCCTCTTCAAAAACTCGGCTGTCTGCAAGAAATTTCTGGAGTTCCGTTTGCCTTGACTGAACTAATTTCATCGTTTCAAGCCACATCGCTGGCTGCTGAAAAATCTCTCGGGCAGTCCAATAGCATGGCTTCTTTTGTTCCATTTTGCCTTGTCCTGATGTCCTGCTCATAAAAACCTCCATTTCTTTAAATCCATTATAGTGTCCGGGTTGTTAAAAAACAAGAAAAGGGCTAAAATAGAAGCAGAAACAGGAAGGCAAATGCTGCAGCAACAACGCTGCAGAAATATTTGTCAAAGGAGGAAGAGTGAAATGATTATTCAAAGCAAGAACGTTTGGGTAGGCAGCCAATTCGTAGAAGCACAGCTGAAAATTACCGACGGGATCATCGAAGCCATCTATCCTTATGGGACCTATGAAGTCGATCAAGACTATGGAGAAAATCGAATCCTTCCAGGAATGATTGACATCCATTGTCATGGCGGATTGGGTTTCGATACCAACGATGCCAATCATGAAGGTTTACAGCGTTGGTCAAAAGGGCTGGCAAAAGAAGGGATTACCGGCTTTCTTCCAACCACCGTTACTCAAAGCGAAGAAGTCCTGACCAAAGCTTTGATCAACGTGACAGAGGTCATTGAAGAAGGCTATGAAGGAGCAGAAATTCTAGGCATTCATTTTGAAGGTCCTTATCTGAATGCCAAAAACAAAGGAGCTCAGCCAGAGCAATTCATTGTCAATCCCAATGTAGAGCAGTTCAAGAAATATCAAGAAGCCGCAAAAGGGCTTATCAAGGTTATGACCATGGCTTGTGAGGAAGATCCAGACTGGGCACTGACCCGTTATGCTTCCAGTCACGGCGTCTGTGTTTCAATTGGGCATTCCGGAGCAACCTATGAAGAAGCACTCATGGGCATCGCTAATGGTGCAAATTCCATGACCCACGTTTTCAACGGAATGAATGGGCTGCATCATCGTACGCCGAATCTGGTCGGTGCTGCAATGCGCTGCCGCGATACCTATGGCGAAATCATCTGTGATGGAAATCACGTTAACTGGGCTGCCGTCAATGATTTTGTAACAGCCAAAGGCCGTGACTATGCTGTAATGGTCGATGATGCTTTGTGTGCAAAAGGCTGTGAGCCAGGTTATTATGAGCTGGGCGGTAATCAGATCGATATTCGTGAAAACGGATCAGCTTACCTGCATGGCACCGATACGCTGGCAGGTGGTACGCTGAAGTTCAACCGTGGTCTGCAGAATCTGGTTGAAAAAGCGCTGCTCCCATTTGATTGGGCAGTCAACATGGTTTCTCTCAATCCTGCCCGTCTTTTACGGATGGATGATCACAAAGGAAAAATCATGGCTGGCTATGATGCCGATTTAGTTATTTTGAACCGGGATTATGATGTTGTTCAGACTTATTGCCGCGGAAAAGCGCAGATCTGATTTCTTTTAATCCATTTCAATTGTCACGCGTCATTCTCATTTTGAGAAGACGCGTTTTTTTCAAGATACGTGTTTTTGCACTATAGTTTTGTTAAAAATAAGAAAAAGACCGAAGAAGGTTTTCAAACCGGCACTTCGGTCTTAAATAAATAATTGAGTAAAACGCTTAATTGTCGTTTTATTTCTATTTAGTTCAGCAGCACAAGAACATTTCACCCTAATTTTCAACACAGAAAACAGATCGTCACATCCCTAGTTTTTCCTGTCGACTTTACTTTTTCGTAAAATCCTTCCAATTAGAATGGTTGTTTCATCTTTTTTTATTCTTCAATACGCTCACCATTGATCAAGACCATCGACACCGCATTCAAAATATCAAATGGATCTCCATCAATAATGACCAGATCAGCATCTTTGCCTACCTCGATCGAACCAACTCGATCGGCAATGCCCAAATGACGAGCCGGATTGATCGTGATTGCTTTCAAAGCCTCTTTTTCATCCATGCCATTCTGAACGGCAATTCCTGCACACATCGGCAGATATTGCTGCGGGATCACAGGTGCATCAGTAATGATCGAAATCGGAATTCCTGCCTTAGATAAAGCAACCGGACATTCAAAGCTCAAATTCTTGCATTCAAATTTGCTGCGGCCATGCAGGGATGGTCCCACTGCCAGCAAAATATCCGACTCCTTCTTCAATTCATCTACGATTAATGCCCCATCCGTCACATGTTCCAGGGTCATCCGAACATCAAATTCACGCGCGATTCGAATCGCAGTAAAAATATCATTTGCCTGATGGGCATGGGCCTTCAGCGGAATCTCTTTATGAATGACCGGCAACAGTGCTTCCAGCTTCATGTCCCATGCCGGCATTTTAGTTATATCCCCTGCAGCCTGTTGTTTTTTTTCATCATACTCTTTTGCCTTGAACAGCATCTCTCTTAATTTTGCTGCCGTTGACATTCGACTATAATTATTTTTATCTTTATAACAGCGCTTCGGATTTTCACCAAAGGCACATTTCATGGCTACGGTTTCCTTCACCAGCATCTCATCGACCCGATGGCCCGCTGTCTTGATGGCACAGAAAGTTCCTCCTAAGACATTTGCACTGCCTGGACCGGTTCCTACACAGGTCACTCCTGCCAATGCAGCTTCCTTAAAAGTAATATCCTGCGGATTGATTCCATCGATCCCACGCAGCTGAGGAGAGAGGATATCGGTCATTTCATTGGTATCATTGCCTTCAAAACCGATCGCGCTTTCCTGCATGCCCAAATGGCTGTGCGCATCAATAAAGCCTGGATAAACTCGCATTCCTGCAGCGTCAATGACTTCAATTCCTTCCTCTGGCTGAATTTCTTTTTCAAGTCGAACGATTTTTCCCTGATCGATCAGGATATCAAGTCTTTCCGGCTCATCTTTTATGACCGTATATACAACTCCGTTTTTAATCAGTTTCATTCTTTGGCTCCTCCTATGCTACCTGTTTTCCATCAATCAGCGTTGCAACGACTTTGGATTTCACCTCAAAGATGCTTCCCTCTACAATGACCAGATCGGCATCTTTACCTTCTTCCAGCGTTCCAACACGATCCTCAATTCCGATATGTTCAGCTGCATTGATCGTAATCGCTTTCAAGGCGTCAAATGGCTTCATCCCATCCCGTATCGCCAAACCAGCACAGATTCGAAGATATTGCTGCGGAATTACCGGAGCATCCGTTATAATGCTGACATGGCATCCGGCATTAGCCAAAACTCCTGGAGTCTTGAAGGATTTGTTTTTAACTTCAAATTTCGTATAATGCCCCAGCGACGGTCCTACTGCCAGCATGACCTTTTCTTTAACCAGATCCTCTACGATCAGACGGCCATCTGTAACATGTTCCAAAGTGATTCGCACTTGAAATTCATGCGCAATCCGCAATGCCGTAAAAATGTCGTCTGCTCGATGGGCATGGACTTTTAATGGCATCTGTTGATGCAATACAGGGAGCATGGCATTCAGTTTAAAATCAAACGGTGGTTTTTTAGCAGGATCCAGTTTTGCCGCTTGCAATTTTGCGTCATACTCCCGAGTCTTAAACAACAGCTCTCTGAGCTTAGCAGCTGTGGCCATCCGACTGGAATTATTTTTATCTCTGTAACAGCGCTTTGGATTTTCACCAAAGGCACACTTCATGGCCACGGCATCTTTGATGACCATCTCATCCACTCTTTTTCCCACAGTTTTCATTGCCAAAAACGTTCCGCCAACCACATTCGCGCTACCTGGCCCGGTACAAACTGTCGTCACGCCTTCTTTCCGTGCTTCTTCAAAAGTAATATCCATTGGTTCAATACAATCGATTCCTCGCAATTGCGGCGTTAAGATATCAGTCATTTCATTGGTATCGTCTCCCTCAAAACCAATCCCGCTGCCGGAGGTCCCAATATGGGTATGGGCATCGATCAGACCCGGATAAACATTTTTTCCAGTTGCATCCATGACTTCACAGCCCTCTGGAATTTCCAGATTCACCCCGATTTTTTTGATCTTTCCATTTTCGATCAATACATCACAGATTTTAGGTTCTTCATGCACCGCATCATAAACCTTTCCATTTTTAATACAAATCATAATCCCTCTCCTTTATCAACGGCTATATTTTACACCTGTTTTCTGTAGATGAAAACCCATTTTTCACTATTCTGAAATTATTTTCATAAAATGTAACGAATCCTCATTTTTATATAATTCAGGAAAATCCAAGCCAGAGACCGCTATAAAGCAAAAAAATGCTTGGATTTGAATCAAGGATAGCGATCTTCAATCCCTGCTAGATCAACTCAATAAAAAACATGCGGTTCTATTCCATAAGAGCATAAGTAGGCTCAAAACAAACAAAATGGATGCCACCTGTGCATGACAAGCTGACATCCATTGTTGAAGTTCATTTAAAGATCTGTCCAAAATTTTAAGGGCATCTCATTTCCTGTCTATTTTTCAATAAATTGATACATATCTCCAGATTGGACATAATGGCACGGAATCGCTTCTTTCAATGCCTCTGGAATGTAATGAACCATGTATTTCATTCCCGGTTCCTCCGCATTGAAATGACCTACTCCCAGAATAGCCTTCGGGAACCCTAAAAGGCCACTGTCACGGATGTATTCACTAACCGTAAAATCAATCAGTTCCAAGGTAATGAGCAAATCGATATCTTCTTGATCAATTTTGGTGATTTTGTCATTATCCCCACCTAAGATATGACCGGCTACCCATACCTTTTTCACCGGCGTTGAAAGATCACCAACCACCTTGATGCCGTTCAGGCCAAATTTTTCCATCCACAACCGACCGATTTTTTCAGCAGTAGTTTCTGGCATCTCAAAAATCATTGGACGAACAGGATCGCAAGCCAAAAAATCTTCCCATCCCAGCTCTTTCATTACTCCGTGGAAAATCCCATCGACATAGCCACCATTCATCGGAATCCCAGAATGAATATAATCATGGTCCCGCCAAACAACGATTCCCGTCTGTTCCAGCAATTGTTTTTTAGCCAGATAAGTTTTATTTTTCTGTTCTTCAAGCCAGTCACGATGATCGCCATGATTCCAAAAAAGCGCTTCATGGCTGATGATCAAATTTGCTCCCAGCGCATGGGCCTTTCTGATTACTTCTGCAGTGGCCCAGCATGTCGTCACGATTCCAGTGCACTCTTGATCCGGATTGCCATAGAGGATCTTGTCCCGAGTCGTCTGTTCATCGATCGGTTCTCCATTCACTGTTCCTTTGTGGTAGTCTTTCATTTTTTGGATGACTTCTGAAATTTTCATGCTCTGATTTCTCCTTATCTTTGATTGTATTGTACCGCTTCCTCGATGAAAAAGATATACCCAGGATCCTAAAATCAAATTTAGAGCGGATGTTAATCGATCAAGCTCAGCTGTACCTTGTGGCGTTCCTCATCGATGCGATACACCGTAACCTCAACAATATCTCCTACTGCAAGGATTTCAGAGGGATGAGAAATTTTTTCTTTAGTCAGTTTGGAAAGATGGATCAGCCCATCTTCCTTCAGCCCGATATCCACAAAGGCACCGAAATCAACCACATTGCGAACCACTCCCTGCAGCCGTTCCCCCGGTTTCAGATCCTCCAAAGTCAGAAGATCGCTGCGAAGCAAAGGTCCATCATATTGTTGGCGATAATCTCGTAATGGCTGGGCCAAAGCAGTCAGAATATCCTCCAAAGTGTATTCATCCAATCCGGTCTTCTGCATCAGCACTGCCCGATCCGCTTTGGCGATCTTGCTGAGAGAGGCCTCACTACCCAAAACTGTGATTCCCAGCTCATGCATGATCTTTTTAGCCGCCTCATAGCTTTCTGGATGGATCGGCGTTTCCTCCAACGGCTCTTTTCCATGATGGATCCGCAAAAAACCGGCCGCCTGTTGAAAAGCCTTTTGTCCCAGCTTCGGGACATTTAAAATTTCATGACGACAGTTAAACTTCCCATTTTGATTCCGATAAGCAACCAGATTAGCTGCAATGCTTTTATTAAATCCAGAAACATGACTTAACAACTCAACACTGGCCGTATTTAAATCCACTCCAACCCGATTAACCGATTTCAAAATGGCAAAATCCAGCCGTTCATTCAATTGCTTAGGCGGAAGATCATGCTGATACTGCCCCACACCGATGCTTTTGGGATCAATTTTGATGAGTTCAGACAACGGATCAAGAAGCCGCCGGGCAATCGAAACCGCTGATCGCTGTTCCACATGCAGATCCGGAAATTCCGCACGGGCCAATTCACTGGCAGAGTAAACAGACGCTCCCGCTTCAGAAACCAGCGTGTACTGGACATTCAAATGATTTTCACGAATCACTTCGGCAAAAAAAGCTTCCGTTTCCCGGCTTGCTGTTCCATTTCCAATCGCTGCGATCTCGATAGGATACTGCTTTAATAGTGCCAAAAGCTTTTGCTTTGCTTCCTGCCGTTTATTGACCGGCGGGTGCGGATAAATCGCATCGATCTTCAGCAGCTGACCGGTAGGATCAATGACGGCCAGCTTGCAGCCTGTGCGAAACGCCGGATCAACGCCCAGAATCATTTTTCCGTTTAACGGCGGCTGCAGCAACAGACGCTCGACATTCATTGAAAATACCTCAATCGACTGCTGGGCCGCCCTTGTTGACATTTCAGAACGAATTTCCCGTTCTACACTTGGAAAAGCAAGCCGCTTCAATCCATCCCGCACCGCGAGCTCAATCTGTTCCAGCGCAATCGTAGGACGTTTTCGGGTCACTTTGCGGATCGCATATTGAATCAAATACTCCTGATCGTATTTAAAAGAAACGGTAATGACCTTTTCTTTTTCAGCTCGATCGATGGCCATGATCCGATGCGGTGCTAGCCAAGTCAGCCGTTCAGCATGATCGTAATACATTTTATAAATTTTCTTTTCATCATTGTGTTTTTTCTTTTCTTTTGTAACAAGCTGTCCATACTTTTCAATCGATTCTTTGATCTTCCAGCGCAAATCAGCCTGATCGCTGACCTTTTCCGCTAAAATATCACGAGCTCCCTGAAGCGCTTCTTCTATCGTGAGCACCTGATCGTTCAGAAATTTTTGTGCTTCTTTCTCCAGATTCCCATTTCGCGGACAGCCTTCCAGAAAGTCAGCCAGCGGAGTCAGTCCTTTCGCAATGGCTTCTGTTGCGCGGGTTTTTTTCTTCTGCTGATATGGACGATAAATATCTTCTACCTCAAAAAGCTTAGTACAGTTTTGTACGGCCCTTGTTATTTCTTCCGTTAATTTTCCTTGAGTTTCGATCAGCCGCAGTACGTCTTCCTTCCGTTTGGCCAAGTTGACCTGATACTGATATTCCTGCTGAATGATCAAAATCTGTTCTTCATCCAATCCCCGCGTCATTTCTTTTCGATAACGCGCAATAAATGGGACCGTATTTCCATCTTCCAACAGTTTCAAGGTATTGCTAACTTGTGTCGGGCTCACCTGAAGCTGGTCTGCAATTGCTTGAATAAAATTGTTTTCCACAAATTTCACCTCGCATTGATTTTACCATAAAACAACTGCAAGAAAAGATCTGGCTTTTCTTAAAATTATGTGCTTGTTTTTTTGTAATGTCGATATTTTCCTTGATTAGTAAGAATTGCCATCGACAATTTATTTCTTTCACTTTTTAATAATGATATAATAATCCCGGAGGGATAAAAATAAATGAAAATAAATTTCAAGGATAAAAATACGATTACCCTGTTTTTTATTTTGGGAATCGTTACTGTGATGACGATCGGAATTGGTGTTTTCTATATAACATCCAAATCCTCCGGAATTACAATAGAAGATTTTACCGGGAAACCGGTGCAGGAAGTCATGAGCTGGGCCGATGCACAGCAAATCGAAGAAGGTCAGATCGAATATCTTTATCAATATGATGAAACGATTCCCTTAGATACCGTGATTTCGCAAAGCATGCAGGCAGAAGAAATTCTAAAAAAAGATGGAAAAATCACGTTTACGGTTTCCAAAGGGGTCGACCCGGATCTACTGGTTGCCCTGCCGGATTTCACAACGATGACCAAAGAAGAAATCAGCACTTTTTTTGAAGAAAATCATTTTACTGATGTCACCTTTGAATATGTTGTGGATGAAAAAATAGAAAAAGATCATTTCATCAAAATCAATATTGAAGGAAGCGAAGCCCGTCGCAATGAACTGATTGTGGTCACCATCTCCATCGGAAAGACCAATGTCGGTGTGGACATCACGATGCCGGACTTCAAAGATTCCACACGTGCCAACATCAAAGCATGGGGCGAAACCAATAACATCACGATCACGTTCAAAACAGAAAGCAGTGATACCGTGGAAGAAGGAAAAGTGATTTCCCAATCCGTGGAACCAGGAACGACCATTCAGACCGGAAGCAAAGTAACAATTGTTTTATCCGCAGGAAAAGGCATTACTTTGATTAATCTTTCCGGCAAAACCAAAGAAGAAATTGAAGCCTGGGCGAAGGAAAACAATGCTAAGGTTGATTTCATCAGTTATTATGCTGACAGCACGGAAAAAGATAAGGTCATCAGCACTACGCCAAGCAGCGGTACCATTTCTTCCTCAACCACGATCAAAGTCTATCTGTCTTTAGGATCGGTCAAAGCCATTGATTTTACTGGAAAAAAAGAAGCCGATGTCAAGACCTGGATCGAAACGATCAACAAGTCGATTTATGATAAAAACAACTACATCAAATACACGGTCGTCACTGACAACAACAGCGACAAAGCGGCTGGAACGATCCTCAAAACCAGTCCATTAAAAGACGAAACCATCAAACTGGCTGGAACGATTACCATCACCGTGGCAGGAACCAAGACCGTCAATGTGGAAAGCAAGTCCAATATTACAGTCGATGCCCTAAAAACCTATTTAGAAGGTCTAGGAATGAAATTGGGTTCCAAGACTTCAGAAGTCTACAGCGACACGATTGCCAGCGGTAAAGTGGTTCGCAACGATTCGGGTTCCAAAGCCGTAGGAACTTCGATCAATTATACGCTATCGATCGGAAAATACAGTCCTTCGGCTTCTGAATTTCAGAATAAAACTCAAACTGCTGTCCAAACGCTTTTAAATACCGCTAAAAACAAAGAAGCGGGAAACTGGGTCTTCACTCCAGGGGAACAGGTCTTCTCCAGCAATACCAAAGGAAATACGGTCAGCTGTTCTGTAGACACAGGAAATAAGAAAGTGACCTGTACGATTTCTAAAGGAGAAGGTGTCACGGTCAAAAACTATGTAGGAGGAAGTAAGGTTTGCTCGACAGACAGCTGTACCTCGGATAATTTAACAATCAAACAAGTTTATGAGACCAACTACTCTTCAACTCCTAAAGATCAAGTAGTAAAGCAATCTATAAATGCAGGAACCAAGGTAGAAAGCGGAACGACCATTACTTTGACCTTATCCAAAGGACCGGAGCCGACA